>JAYSRH010000344.1:0-8400 GCA_043721115.1 Fibrobacteria bacterium
TGGTTAAGCAAGATACGGCCAAGCCTCTGGATACATTGCGCATTGCAACCTTGAATATGAGCATCGGCTTTCCTGTATCGCAATTGCTTTTTAAAGATATGGCCAATCCAGAAGTAGCCTATCGCGTTTTGGATACCCTATATGAGCGGTACATTCTGGGACAACCTGCGGATAGGATCAAGGCAATGGCAGATACAATCATGGCCCTCAATCTGGATGTGGTTGCCTTGCAGGAGGTTATGAAAATCTCCAAGAACGGTATTCTTGCCAATGATTTTTTGGCTGAATTGGTGGCGGATATCAAAGCAGCGGGCGGTCCAGCGTATCAGGTATACAACAATCCCCTTAACGATACCTCGCTAACAGGAAAACAGGGTGCCCTGACCAACACGATAGCCTTTCACGAGGGCAATGCCATTCTAGTGAAGCCTGGCCTTCAAATACTCGACTCCGCGCGTTTCATCTATTATTCACTTTTACCAATAGTCACCGTTGGCGGTAAAGACACGGAGCGGGCTTTAGGTTATGTCAAACTTAAAAGCGCCAAGAAAGTGGTATGGCAGGTATTCTTTACGCATCTGGAAGTATTCGCTGAGTTCAGTAGCCCACAGGCAAAGGAAATCCGTCACTTGGCCGATAGCTTGGGTAGCAAAGATAGCCTAGGCAATTTGGTAAACCCTTTGATTGTCCTGGGGGATTTCAATGTCAGTCCAATGACTGATGCACATAATGTGATGACGGAGGGTGGCTTTGTCGATCTGTACATTCCAAAACCAGATTCCGGCTACTCTTGCTGCGTGGCGGGCAGCGCTTTGTGGAGGCCGGATACCACTTTTTCCAATCGTCGCCTTGATTATATCTGGGGAAAACATCTGGTGAAGATTCTGGATCATGAAGTTGCCCTAAATGGTCCTGTGACTACCTCGCTGGGTGTGCGGATTCTCGCTTCCGATCATCGCATGGTTTGGGCAAGGCTGGTCGGGCAGTGAATACGGTTTATGAAATCTGACATGCAGGCCACCTTTTTCGATCCTATCCGCCGAAAACACGTACCCGCAACACCGGAAGAAAAGGTCCGCCAAACCGTGCTCGCTTATCTCATGGATACGCTGCGGGTGCCCGTCAATCTTATCAGTGTCGAGTTTTCCCTGGTTTCATTGGATCAGGGCAACTTGCGCCGTGCCGATATTGTGGTGTGGCGACCGGGGGAGAGCTTATTGACTCCTTGGTTGTTGGTGGAGTGCAAGGAGCCACGCGTTCCCATCAACGATGCGGTGGCTTTTCAAGCGGCGGATTATTTGCGGAAGATTCCCAGCCGATATGTGATGCTTACCAATGGTCCGGACAACCGGTATTTGGAACGGTTTAACGGCGATTACCAGTTGGTGGCCGGCATTCCTTATTTCAATCCTTGACGTTTATCGAGAAAACTTTTGGAGTATGAAAAATTTAAGATAGCGCCCTTCTGGAAACGCCAGGTTGTAGGGATGGTCAAAAGGTTGCTCACGACTTTCCAGAACTTTTAAAGTGCAGCGGGTATTGATGGCCGCTTGATTGAGGATTTTGATGAACGTTCCTGGATCGACGTGAGATGTGCAGGAGGAAGAGACCAAAATGCCGCCGTCGGGAAGTTTTTCCAAGGCCTTGGAATTGATAGTCGTATAGGCCTTAATGGCATTTGGCAATTGTTTCCGGTTTTTGGCGAAGGAAGGCGGATCCAAAATAATGAAATCAAAGGCTCCGGGTTCCATGGCCTTGAGAAAATCGAAAACATCCAGGGCCAGGAAATCCCCATCAGGAGTAGGCAGATTGTTCAGCTGGAAATTGCGACGGCAGTATTCCGTAGCGGGTTTGGAAATATCCACGCTGACTACGCGCCTGGCTGCAGAGGCGGCATATACGGAGAATCCGCCCGTATAGCTGAAACAATTGACGACGGTGCGACCTTTACAATAGCGCGTTATGGCCTGCCGGTTTTCCCGTTGATCGAGGAAGAATCCGGTCTTTTGGCCTTCTAACACATGTACCAAAAATTTATGCCCCTGTTCTTCAATTTCCACCTCGGCGGTATCCTTGCCATGAAGAATACCGATGGGCTGATCCAGAAGCCCTTCCATTTTTCGAACCCCGACATCGCTTCTTTCCACAATACTTGCGGGATTAAAAATTTTTACAAGACCTTCAACCACTTGAGATTTCAATTCGTTCATGCCATGGGTGTGAAACTGTGCGACTAGGGTATTATTGTATTTATCAACTACTAATCCTGGTAGTCCATCTGCTTCTCCGAATACCACCCTATAGGCATTGGTGCAAGCGGGCAACCACGCTTCTTTGCTGCGGCGCAAGGTTTGAAACCTTTCGGCAAAAAAACGGGAGTCGATGGGTTCATCCCTAAGTGACAAAATGCGCACGGCTATATCGGTACGGCTGTTATAATACCCGACTCCGACAAATTGGCGATTGGAGAGGATGCGCACCAAACTACCATCCGGGATATTGGGTTTTTGCAACAAGGCTCCGGAGAAAATCCAGGGATGGCCACCTTGGATGTTTTTAACGCGATCGGGCCTGATTTGAACGGAATGGGTGATCTGCATGCGAATCCTGTTATAAGAAGGCATGAACTTAGAATTTTTCCTCGAAATATCGGATAATGGGGCAGGATGGAACATCGAACAAAAAAAGTTTTCATTGCGGGCATGCACGGTTTGGTGGGCAGCATTTTAGGCCCAAGTCTAATTGAGGCTGGATATCCAGTGATTGCAGGGCCCACTTCCCAGGAATTGGATTTAAGCAATCAAAAGGCAGTGGAAGACTACTTCTCGCGGGAAAAGCCGGATACAGTCATTCTGGCCGCGGCCAAGGTGGGAGGTATACAGGAAAATCTGGATCATCCCGTTGATTTTTTACAAACGAACCTATCTATCCAGATTAACGTCATGGCTGCTGCACACCGACATGGGGCGGCGCGACTGCTTTTCTTGGCCAGTTCCGCAGTCTATCCAAAAGATGCAGCACAGCCTGTCCGTGAGGAAGCCCTGCTTAGTGGCCCACTTGATGCCGCGAACGAAGCTTATGCCCTTGCGAAGATCGCCGGGATTCGACTATGCCAAGCCTATGTGAGACAATACGGGCGAAACTATACGAGCCTTATACCAGCCAATCTTTATGGGTCGCCGGGCGAACAGAATTCTTCGAGGACGACGGTCATTGCATCTCTAATGATTCGCCTCTATCAGGCCAGGTTGAAAAACCAGGCGGAATGCGTGATTTGGGGCACGGGAAACGTGCTGCGGGAATTCCTTCACGTTCGCGATTTGGTCACAGCAGTGCTTGTATTGTTGGACGCATCGGAGACGCCGGATATTATCAATATCGGAAGCGGTGAAGAGATATCGATTCGTTCCTTGGCCGAAAAAGTGGCCGGTGAAGTGGGCTATCGGGGTCGTTTGGTATTCGATTCGGCACGCCCGGAAGGGGTAGCACGCAAGTTGCTGGATAGCAGCCGAATCAGGAATTTTGGGTGGAAACCGGATATCAACTTGGATCAGGGACTCCATGAAGCCTTTAGCGGCTACTTGAAAGGTTTGGAAACTTGACAACTCACCTAGCTCGATATGAAAATAAACCGGGAATCGTTGCAACGCCATGATGTTATCAGGAAAAAAAGTGTTGGTCACTGGAGCGGATGGGTTCATAGGTTCCCATTTGGTGGAAGTACTGCTGGCAGCAGGCGCGGATGTCCGAGCCTTGGTCCAATACAACTCATTTAATTCCTGGGGTTGGCTTGATACTTCAACTAGAGTGGACGATGTTCAAGTACTGGCCGGTGACATACGCGACCCCCAATTTTGCCGGAAACTGACGGATGGGGTCGATACAATCTTCCATTTGGCTGCGCTAATCGCCATTCCATATTCGTATGCAGCACCTGGCACATATGTAGAGACCAATGTGGGCGGAACACTCAACATCTGCCAGGCAGCTTTGGATGCGGGTTGTCGTAAAATCATAGTTACCTCTACCAGTGAAGTATACGGGACTGCGCAGTACGTGCCCATAGATGAAAAGCACCCCTTGCAGGCCCAAAGCCCTTATAGCGCCAGTAAAATTGGTGCAGATGCCATTGCCTTGAGTTTTTTCAATTCCTTTTCTTTGCCCGTGACCATTGCCAGGCCGTTCAATACCTATGGACCCAGACAATCTGCGAGAGCCATCATTCCCACCGTTATAACGCAAATAGCCGCAGGCCAAACCCGGATCAAACTTGGGGAATTGAGTCCAACCCGGGATTTTAATTATGTGGATGATACCTGTCGGGGTTTTTTGCTTTTGGCGGAAACGGACGGTATTGCCGGTGAGGTCTTTAATATTGGATCCAACCAAGAGGCTAGCATCGGTGAGGTGGCCAATCGGATCAAAACCCTAATGGGAAAGGAGGTGGAATGGATTAGGGAAGAGCAACGGCTAAGGCCGGAAAACTCTGAGGTGCACAGGTTGCTGTGCGACAACACAAAGATCGCAAAAATAGGGTACAAACCTCAATTTGACCTGGATGCAGGTCTCGCAAGTACCATTAATTGGTTTAGGAATCCGGAAAACCTGTCGAAATACAAGACAGGCATTTTCAACCTTTAAAGGTAACGGATCCAATGAAAAAACAGGGTTGGAAGAAAACGGTCGTCAGTCCCGAAACCCCCATTTTTGAAGCCATCCGGGTTCTCAATGAGGAACATTTTGAAATCGTATTGGTAAGTGATACGGACGGAAATCTGCTCGGCATCGTTTGTGATCCGGATGTGCGTCGCGCTGTGCTCAATCGTGTGCCCATGGAAAGTCCTGTATCCAACATCATGGTAAAAAAACCGGTGGTGGCTTTTAAAAGCAATTCGGATCGTGAGATAATGGAATTGATGAAAAGAACCAGCGCCCATCAAATCCCCGTCATCGATTTTAAGGGCAAGCTTTGTGGTCTCAAAATAATTACAGATTATCTTGCTCCTCGGCCTATCGAGAACAAGGTGGTTTTGATGTCCGGTGGCCTGGGAACCCGGTTGCGTCCAATTACGGAATCCATTCCTAAGCCCCTGGTGGAAGTCAATGGAAAGCCCATCTTGTTTATTCTCATGGACAGTCTAATGGACGCGGGGTTCCAGGACATCACCTTGTCCATCAATTACAAAGGCGAGATGATCAAGAACGCTGTGGCCGGTCAAGTCCGATACCAGAATGCGGTCAGTTATATAGAAGAGACGCGTCGACTGGGAACAGCCGGAGCCTTGTCGCTTTTGGAAGAGCGACCTCTCAACAGCCTGTTTGTCATCAATTCCGATATCATTACCGCATTGGATTACAAGGCGATGATGGATTTTCATCGAGCGTGCGACAACGATATTACCATGGCCGTTCGGGAAGAGAAATACCAAATTCCCTATGGCGTCGTCCAGGTTGAAGGCAGTAAGGTGACCCAAATCCAGGAAAAGCCAGAGCAGAAGTTTTTCATCAACAGTGGTATATACCTCATCAAGCCTGAGGTCATTGACCTTATTCCCAAGGATCAATATTTCGATATGCCTTCCTTAATTAAGAAAGCGCTTGGATTGGGCCTACATGTTGGCAGCTTCCCGGTGCATGAATACTGGATGGATATTGGCCGTCCCACCGAGTTGCAAAAAGCGCGCGACGACTGGAAACCCTCTATACCGAGCCATCCGTGAATTCTGAAGAAAACGTTCCCGCGTACATCCCCATCAACAAGGGTCAGTTCACATTGGAGCCCAAGGATAGGGAAGAGGCTTTCGAGCGCAATCGTGGTTTTGGGGTGGAAGCTGCCTATGTTGAAAACCGCCGGCAATGGACGGACAATGCTAAGGGACGTATTCTAGCCGACTTTCCACTGCATGTTGACATTGAGTTGTCCTCGGTATGCAACTTGAAATGCCCCATGTGCTATACCGTCACCGAAGAATTCAAGGAAAAGGTCAATCAGAAGCTGATGGACTTTAATCTTTTCAAAAAGATCGTAGATGAATGCGCAGCGGGTGGTGTGTATTCGATTCGGCTAAGCTTGCGTGGTGAGCCCATGCTGCATAAACGTTTTCTGGATTGCGTCGTCTACGCCAAGCGCAAGGGAATCAAAGAAGTTTCCACTCTTACCAATGGCATCAAGTTGAATGAGGAAATGTTCATTGAATTGATGGAAGCGGGCATGGATTGGATTACAATTTCCTTTGACGGATTGGGTGAGACGTACGAAAAAATCCGGCGCCCTGGCAAATTTTTAAGGGAATTGGAAAAAATCAAAGCTTATTCGCGAATCAAAAAGGAATGGGGCAGAGTCAAGCCAGTCATAAAGGTGCAGAGCATCTTTCCCGCCATCGAAGCGGACCCGGAAGCCTTTTACAATACTTTTGCCTCTATTACGGATATGGTCAGTTCCAATCCATTGATTGGCGGGTATATGGGAGACACTTCCAAGTTACCCAAAGAAGAGTCTTTTCAGTGTCCGCAAATCTACCAACGATTGGTAATTGGCGCGGATGGCCTGGTAATGATGTGTTCCAATGACGAGGCTGGAACCAGCATCATTGGTGACATGAACACGCAAAGCGTGCATGAAGTGTGGCATGGCCAAAAAATGGCCAAGATCCGGGAAATTCATTCCCGCTGCAAGGGCGCGAAGGAAATTTCAGCCTGTGCGAATTGTTATCTGCCGCTAAAGACATTCGCCCAGGAGGTTCCGGTTGCCGGGCATAGCGTGCAAGCGGACAAATACGTGGGTGGTCCCGAAGTCTTATCCGAAGTGTATCAAAAGGAACATAAGACCTACCAGGCCTAATTCCAACCTCAGTTGCATTCCTACTCCGTGAAATCATACAATTGGGCTTACGGAGAAGCCTATGGACATCCTGCAATCCTTTCCTAAACCTCTCATCATTTCTGAACTGGGCGCTAAATATGCATCCATGGAGATCATGGAAAGCATGGTGACTGGGTCTAAACAAGCCGGGGCGGATATGGTCAAATTCCAAACCTACCGAGCCGAAACCCTTTCCACCCCGGGATCCTTTTTCACTATGGAAGATGGTGAAAAAGTCAGCCAATACGATTTTTTTAAACGCTATGAACTTGGCAAGGACGATCACCTTCGACTCATTGAACGGTGCCGGAGGGAAAACATCGCCTGGTTGTCCACTCCCAGTCATGCCAGTGATGTGGATCTGCTTGAGCAACTGGGTATAGCTCTTTACAAAACAGGTTCAGACGATTTGACCAACCTTCCCTTCTTGCGCTATGTCGCGGGAAAACGCAAACCCATGCTGGTATCCACTGGGATGAGCACTTTGGGGGAAATTGAAGCCGCTGTGGAATCCATTTTGGCGGAAGGATGCCCACAACTTATTCTTTTGCATTGCGTTTCATCCTATCCAGCCAAGCCCGAGGACGCAAATTTAAAAGCTATCGAAACCTTGCGTGCAGCTTTTGGATTACAAGTTGGCTTGTCCGATCACACCACGGATGAATTCACCAGTGTACTGGCTACCCAAATGGGAGCCGTAATCATTGAAAAACATTATACGCCAGACCATGCGCTTAAAATGCCGGACCATCAAGCATCCCTCGATCCTGCTGCATTTCGAAAACTTGTGGACCAGGTGCGGTTGGTACCAAAGGCCATGGGAAGCGGAGTCAAGCGCGTGCTGGGAACCGAAAAGAAATGGCGCGAAGCCGGACGAAAATCTTTGTTCAGTTCAAGGGCTATTCATAAAGGTGAGCCCATTGCTGCCGGTGATATAGATGTCAGACGACCCGGCAATGGCATGCATCCACACCGTATCTCCGATATACTTGGCAGGACGGCTGCCAGTGACATTCCTGCCAATACCTTACTCGGCTGGGAACATTTCGCATGAGCATTGCCGGGAAGCGGATTTTAATTCGCGTCGACGGGTCACATGCCATTGGCCTAGGACATGTTTTCCGCATGAAAGCGTTGGCAAAAGGCCTTGCGGATGCCGGTGCCCAATTGCGTTTCCTAACCCTTCGTGATCCTGCTGCGAATAAAGTGCTGGAAAAAACCGGCATACCCGTAACCACATTTCAACGAGAAGAAATAGTAGGTGCGTTTGCATCCGAATTCGAAAAGCATAAACCGGATTGGATTCTCCAGGACGTCCTGGCTACGCGAGATGAGGAGATGGCCTTGCTAAAGGGCTTAGGCCCATCCAAATGGGTCCATTTTGACGATACCGGTGCGGGAATGCGCTTGGCTGACTTGGTTATCAATGCCTTTGTATTCCATTGGGGCGAGTACACGGGACATGGTTCAGACACCAAAGTGTACGAAGGCGCTGAATTTATGATACTCCAGGAGGAGATCGAAACTTACCGGGGACG
>JAYSRH010000345.1:0-25423 GCA_043721115.1 Fibrobacteria bacterium
ATTTGAAAACAAACCGGTCTTTTTGGGCGTCACGGAATTATTGGAACTCAGCGTTCAGAATACCGTCAAGTTGCTCAAAACGGAACTGGAAATCCGCAACCATGATTTGTCGGAAAAATGGCATTACAAATCTCTGGAAAAGGTTTTTATCGAAGAGCGAATCTATCGCCAAATTGAAAAGTGCGAGACTTGGGAAGCCATTCTGGACACGATTGAAAAAGGTCTAAAACCATTCCGCAAGCAATTTGTCCGAGATGTGACGGTGGAAGACCTCACTCGCCTCACCGAAATCCGCATCAAGCGCATATCCCGATTTGACGGTTTTAAGGCTGATGAAGAAATGATTGTTCTCCAAAAAGAAATCGCGGAAACCGAGAAACACCTCAAAGGTCTGACACGTTATGCCATCGCGTATTATGAAAACTTGCTGGCCAAGTACGGCAAGGGCCGCGAACGCAAGACAAAAATCTCCCGCTTCGATGCTATCGATGCCTCTGACGTTATCCTGTCCAATCTAAAAGTTTACATGGACCGCGAAAACGGCTTTGTCGGCACATCGGTCCGCGACGGCGAACTTATCGGCGATAATTTTTCCACGCTAGATGAAATTATTGCCTTCAAGGAAGACGGAACTTTTGCCGTTACCAAAGTGGGTGAAAAAAACTACGTGGGCAATAAAATACTTTCCGCACAAAAATTTGATCGCAGCGATGACAAGACTATTTACAACATGCTCTATCGCGACGGCCGCGGTGGCGCCATCCTAGCTAAGCGCTTTCAAATCGGCGGTATCACCCGTGACAAACAGTATGATTTGACCAAGGGAAGCGCGCAAAGCAAGGTATGGTTCTTGGAAGTCCAGCCGGAAGGACAGGCCGACAAGGTCATCGTGCACCTGATCCCGCAGCCAAGAATTAAGACCGAGGTACCCGTCAACTTCGAAGATTTTGAAGTACGGGCAAGAGGTACCAATGGAACCATTGTGACCAAATACGCAGTCAAACGTGTGGAACGTAAGACAAAAATTCGAGAGGAAGCAGAGGACAAAGGCGGGAAGAAATAACCGCCCTTTCCTATCCCCTGCTTTAGTTATCCCAGGGTTGGGACGTTGCCACCCTTAAAAGGCGTTCTTCTTCCATTTGGCCTTGGCGCCTAAGGCCTCCTCGATACGGATGAGTTGGTTGTATTTGCAAACGCGGTCCGTGCGGCTCAAGGATCCGGTTTTAATTTGGCCCGCTCCCGTAGCCACTGCCAAGTCGGCGATGAAGGAATCTTCCGTTTCGCCGGAGCGGTGGGATACCACCACTCCAAATTTAGCCGATTGGGCCATGCGAATGGCTTCCAAGGTTTCCGTCAAAGTCCCGATTTGATTGACCTTGATGAGAATGGCATTGCCGATTTTTTCATCGATGCCGCGCTTTAAAATGGCGGGGTTGGTCACAAATAAATCATCGCCGACCAGTTGCACTTTTTTGCCCAGGGCCTGGGTCAATTCCTTCCAGCCTTCCCAATCATTCTGGTCCATACCATCTTCAATGGAATAGATGGGGTACTTGGCGCACAGGTCGGAATAAAGCTTGACCATTTTACTTGGGCTCAAGGTCTTGCCCGTGGACTTGTGGAAGGTATAGCTGCCTTTGTCTTTGTCGTAGAATTCCGAGGACGCCACGTCGAGAGCGATTTTTACATCCTGGCCGGGTTTGTATCCAGCCTGGGTGATGGCTTTGAGAATGGAATCAAGTGCATCGTTCACGCTCTTGAGGTTAGGCGCGAAACCGCCTTCATCGCCTACTGCCGTTGAGAGCCCGCGCTTCTTGAGCAAAGCTTTGAGCGCATGGAAAATTTCCGCGGACATGCGCAAACCTTCAGAGAAATTCTTGGCACCTACGGGTGCAATCATGAACTCCTGGAAATCGACTGGGGCATCGGAATGGGCTCCACCATTGATGATATTGCACATGGGCAAGGGCAAAGTGAGATTGGCATTCCCGGCCAATGCGGCCAAGTACAGATACAGTGGCTTGCTTTGATCTTGGGCGGCGGCTCTGGCCAGAGCCATGGAAATGCCTAGCAGCGCATTCGCGCCGAGCTTGCCTTTATTCGGCGAACCGTCGATATCAATCATCATTTTATCTAACGCGCGTTGTTCGCTGGCGTCTTTACCTATCAAAGCCTTAGCTAGGGGGCCATTCACGTTTTTAACAGCCTTGAGGACACCCTTGCCTAAGTAACGAGTTTTATCCCCATCGCGTAATTCGACAGCTTCGCGTTCGCCCGTGGATGCGCCGGAGGGTACGGCAGCCCGACCCAGGATTCCATTGGCTAGAGTGACATCCACCTCAACGGTTGGGTTTCCACGAGAATCGAGAATCTGTCGGGCGACTACGGACTTGATGGCGGACATGAGCTACTCCAGGCTTAGTGTTTAGGTTAAAGATATTCAACACTGGTCGGTATTTCTATCCTTTGCTGGATGCCGCAACTCCTCGGCATGGCCTTGCGCTGGGCCCTGCTTCCCTTCCTGACTATTCTGGCTGTGGCCATGGCCAACGGATTCTGGCATGCGGCCCGTTTAAACGGTTTAGGCGTTGCCTCGCTTAGGCATCCACTGGCGCTGGCATGTATCGCGGGTATCACCTTCCGAATAGCATTCCGATATTTGATGGGCCGTATCCATAAGGACGATCCGTTTGAATTTATGGATACCCTTGAGCATGAATTGACCCATGCCCTGGTCGGATACCTAACCCTGGCCCCACCCCAATCCTTATCCGCCTCTCTCAAAACCGGGGGCGAAGTGCAATTGCAAGGCTCCAATCCTTTTGCTGCTCTGGCGCCCTATTTTCTTCCGTTATGGTGTACGATGTTGATGCTGATGGGTATTCTGGTACAGCCAGGAATGCAAGCCAGTTGGAATACATTCCTCTTCTTTATGCTGGGGCTGTTTATATATCGATTGTCGAGGGAATTTCGGTGGCGTCAAACGGATCTACACATCTACGGCTTCCTTTTTTCCACAATAAGTGTTTTTATTTTGTTGCTGTTGGGACTCGGAATAGTGCTAAAGGTTCGTGGTTTATTGCCTCTTCACTGGTTTGGAGACTCCCTGTCAAACGCCTGGCATTCTCTGCCTCAAATTTGGACATGGACGACTCACCACCTGCCCCGCTGACAAATGTTGGTCAAACGGATTGGCAATCGTCCTGAAACCCTTGTATCATTAGGAATATGATGAAATATCCAATCCTGAACATTAGACTGACATTGCAGCCTACCCTTTGGCTAACTCTAATTACAATTTTACTCGGCTCATCACAGGCTTCAGAACAGATTGGCCTACCGACAGCGGGCTTGCGCGACGCAACGCTGGCAGACCTAAAACCACATCAAAGCGCCAGTAAGACTTATAATGAATTCTGGACCTACCACCTTTTTCTGGATGGGAATATCCAGGTTAGCTTGAATTTTTCCCGCGTTAATCTTGGTTCATTTAAATCGCCGGTTTGCGGTGCAGACCTGACCGTGCTTGGCTTCAAAGGCCGCAATTATTCGGTCGCCCGGGAATACGAAAAAAAGAATTTTGTTTTCACTGATTCCAATTCTCAACTCCGTGTCCACGAGAAAATTTGGTTTGAAGGAAACCTGCCGCAAACGCATCATGTTCATTTTGCCACCAGCAAAAAGGATGTTTCCTATTGGCTTGACCTTCAATTTACGGAAATTGAACAAGGAAAAGTTTGGGGGGACGGTATGTTTAAATTTGGGTCCTCAAATGGGGTGGGTATTTTCATCCATATTCCACGGGCAAAATGCACGGGTACCCTATCCATTAATGCGGATACCTTGAAGGTAAGCGGCTTGGCCTATATGGACCACACTTTTCAAACCGACATGGCACCGGGCTTGGTGGAATCCGGTTACCGGTACATCTCCCAATCCGGTACGCTGGAAGTGGGCTATTTACTCAACCCAAATTCCAATTTTGAGTCGAAACCTATCGGTTACGGATTAAAGCAAACACCAACTGGTCTAGTCCTTCTCAAACCAGTCCATATCAAAGCCATCTCAATGTCCAACGCCATGGGAGTAAAGATTCCAACTGCACTGGAAATCGATTATATGGAAAATGGCAAATCACTTTTACAAAGAAGTGCGGATCGCCTTCAACAATCCACCTTGCATGAATTCAGCGGATTTACGAAGATGGCAATCAAAAGGTATATGGGTGGTGAAGTCTTAACCTTCAAGGGAATCGGCACATTGAATGGCAGTCAGTCCATGGGTTACAGTTTTTTTGCTGTAGATTAGGCCTGAGTAGGTCAAATCAGGCCTAAGTAGGCTTGATTACTCCTCGAGTACGGGAATCCTCTGTGTTACCCCTTTTTGGGTTCCAAACCAGACTTCATCCGCATCCCCGGGCATAACCGAGTAAATATACCGGGTTTGAATTCCGGAAGAATTATTCTTCGTAAACAAGTTCCATGACCCGCCCCCGTAGCGTGCCGCGCCACCTTTGATGCAAGCCCATAGCACTCCTGCAGGGTCTACGCGCAAACTATAAACCAGTTCCTGAGCCATTTCAGCTAAATCCGTGTCACCTTGGTAGGAAGTCCAAGCACCAGATGCAAGCCGCGCCAATCCTATTTGTGTTCCGACCCATACTTGGCCTTTGGGACTTATTCCCAGGCAAGTGATGCTGCTATGGGGCAATCCTCCTTGAGTGGTTTCCTTGGTCATCAACGTCCAACTTGAACCGTTAAAACGAACCAACCCGGCTATAGTGCCAATCCATTTGTTTCCGGAGGAATCCAATGCAATGGCTGTAACATTTTTTTGAGGCAACCGACCCGAAATTTTTTCCCCTGCATACGTGGTCCAAGCCGAGCCTCGTAGCATAGCAAAACCATTTCTAGTGCCAAACCATTTTTCATCTTTGCCGATGGCCAACGATGTCACACCATTGTCGGGTAGTCCACCGGAGGTATTCTCGCGGGTAAAACTTTTCCAAGCCCCATTCGCAAACAAACTCACACCACCTCCTTCAGTAGCCACCCAAAGCTCCCGATCCAGCCCCACGGCCAAGGCGGTTATACGGTTGGCTTTTATGCCTCCAGAAGTGTTTTCAACGGTAAAGGATTGCCAATCGCCAAACTTTGAAAGCTTGGCAAGGCCTTTGTGTGTCCCGAACCATTTGTTCCCTAAATCATCCATGGTCATGGCCGTAATTTCAGGGTCGGGCAAACGACTTACATCATGGGTGACCCAGCGCACTTGGCTATCCGCCGCGAACAGGTGATGGCGTGCTGAAAAAAGGGACAATACGCAGCAAAAGTAGAGGGACGTCCAACCAGGTCGCATATCAGAATAATGTAACTAAAACGGATGGGTCAAACCCGAGGAAGAATCGCTTCCGACTCCTAATTTACGTCTGGGATTCCACCACTCATTAAAATTTTCCATCAGGTACCCACCTGTGGATGGATTGAAGACATACATGTTACCCTTGCCATCAGATACAGCCGCCTTTCCTTTCCAGGGCGTGTAGAAGTTCACTTGAAATAAGGGAAAATCCACAAACGCCGGCCATTGGAAGGGTAGGACAATATTGGCACTTAATGTGCCATAGGCCTGCTCCTTTTCCTGGACCATGACTATACCGTCCCTTTCATCATCATAGCGAGGATTCAAATGAATCCGCGCCCCATCAAAATTTACGTAGACGTAACGATGCCTGCCCAAGGTCCAGATATTTTTAGACGTATTTAACTTGAGAATGCTGTCTTTAAGCGCGGATAAAGTAGCCGTTCTCGAAGTGTCTACAACTTCAATGGTGCCACGCAAAAATTTCTGGTAGCGCCAGTGTAAGAAGGTATTCGACGACCGCAATCGCCCCAAAACAATGTAAACGCCAGCAGAGCTTCGATCCAAAAAACGAAAATCAAAATCGCGGGTGGTATAAGCGACTAGACTATCTCCAGTTTTGATCCATTTGTCGGGCACATTCTGCGGCCATTCCGCACTGTTATAAACATCGACAGCAGTGTAACCATAGAGGAAGTTCCGATAAATTGCCAAATTATTGGCACGCCATTGTGATCCGCGGAAATGCAGGATGTCCAATAGAATCCGGGGGTTTTCCTTTTCAGGATTGAGCAGTAAGGAACCGGAACGGGTAATTACGTCGTACACCCAAGGAGCTGCGCCAAACCAATTTTGGAGGGTGGGAAAATTTGGGCCTGTACTATTTTCGTAGCGGCCGCCAGCGGTGAGCAAGAAATTCTGCGAGCCATAGTACACCTCGGTAATCTGTTCCCGATTGCCTTCACCGGCATAAGCTGAGCGAATTTCCGCCCGATATTCCCCAATTCGGTTTTGCATAAAATTTAAAATGGGATCCGGCACCCGGTATTTGAGCACCGTGGAATATAAGCCCATGGAGGCATGTGCAATTTTGGTTCTCCAAAAATCTCTAGGTAGCCCCACACACGAACTGAAGGCACCCGACTGCACGGCAAAAAAGCTTCCTGTGGCATCATTGGCCATTAAAACACTGTCCATGAACACTTCCGACGATCTTCTGTAAGGCCCGTAACGAATGGAACCTATACTTTGAAAAGCAAAAACCGTCGCCAGATAATCGAGCAAACAAGCGGCCCCATTGTTGATGGATGAATCGTGGGCGAAGGAGTACAGATTATCGAGGGCATGGATTGTAAAGCGTTGGTAGATTTGCGCATTGAATTCGAAAAATCCTTTGCACATGGATTTCTGCATGGCCTTGAGCAGAAGTTGTTTCAGCATGCCTTCTTGGTTGTCAAGGACAAAACCTGCTGAGACGAGGGAATCCCGTAACGTCTTGAGTTTCGTTAGGTGCCGAGAATTTTCATATAGGATTTGATTGGTCAGGAAGCGTGTGGATTCCGTCATGAAGAGGTGATTCTCGGTTTCCGGGACGCTGACGAACAATACATCAAAGTACGCTTTGGGTATTTGACCCCAGGTGCGAACCACTTTTTGTACAAGGTGAATAAGCGTCGCATCGGTGAGCAGTAAAGGATCCTGGATAAAGAGACCCAACAGAGAAGAACACCCCAGTAAGGACATATCAAAGTCCCCTTGATCATAACCCGGCACGGGCAGGCTGGTGCCGATAAATCCCAGTGGCCCAATATTGCCCCCCACTACATAAGCTTGCAACGCCAAACCTACTTGGCGTTGCTGTTCCCTTGTCCCGGAGCGTGCTTTGGTAAGCAAGGTGATCCATTCCTGGAATACCCGCATTCCGTCATTGCTTCGATTCCATCCATGCACGCCATGATTGGCGTCCACACGGTACTGCCAAGCATCCAGCAAAAATGGGCGGTTAATATCAGCCTGGTTTCCAGTTGGGTTTCCGGTTGCCAAGCAGCAAGAGGAAAGCAATAAAACCAATGTGGTTGGCAAACGCATGATTCCAAGGATATGGTAACCTACTGATTCCCATAAAATCACAAAATTTTTACTACAATACTCTCCACGCGGTTTGCCACCAGGCGGCTAACCGGCCCTGCTCTGGGAGGCTTTCCTGATTCCACATCATTTCCATCTCATTTGGATTGGCCGCCATTTCCCTTTTGTAAACCGGATAGCGGTGGAATCGCTCTTGCAAACCAATCCCGGCGCCAAAATTACCATCCATTTCCAGGACCCACCAGACAATGCCGATTGGCTGGAGTTGCAAAAAAAAGTCACTTTCCACCCCATCGACATGCAAAGCCTACTGTCCGGGCTTCCGCCTTCCATGGCTTCGGTAGTTCCCGTTCTGCAAGGCATTTCCTCCGGGTACCTGGCTGGTCGCAGCAATATCCTGCGCTACCTGATACTTTTCAAAGAGGGCGGCATTTATCTCGATTTCGACACGATAACCATTCGGGATTTTAAACCCTTGCTGTCCCATCCAGCCTTTATCGGCGAGGAGGCGGTCTTTCGATATGATGATGACCGGGTTTCGGGAAAATTTAAACTGGCAATTATTCCGACGGGCGTACTCTTTGGTCTTAGTTACGCACTATCCCTTTGGAATTGCCGCATGTTCGGGGATTCTTACGTATTAAATGCCCTCAATCGCTTGCTGATGCGCGGTTGGAGCGATAAGAAACTCAACAACGCAGTTTTAGGCTGTGAAGCCGGCAGTCCTTTTTTTGCGCGCGTCATTGCCTTGGTTCCGGACACCAATCCTACGGTCAAATACGCACTGGGACCCATTCTCATGAATCGAACCTGGGACCTGGCACCGGGCCAGGACATGCATCGACTCGATTCCAGCTATTTTTACAACATCCCCCCCAGCCAGACCTTTCGATTCTTTTATGGGCCAGCCGCTACCCTACCCCATTCGACCTTTGTCATCCATTGGTGTTCCAGCAACCACAAGGATCTTGCGGCCACCCTGACCAGGGATAATCTGGGAAAACTTTCCAGCTCACCAACTTTATTCCACATGCTTGCGCATAAAGTCATAAGCCAAGGAATTTAAATTCTTTAAACGTGAGATTGGATTCTCTCACTTAGAATCCAAGTTCAGTACTTCAGTGCATCACAGAAAATTTGATCTCGGGATTGCAGCAAACCAGTCAATACAGAGCGAATGCTTGCCACTGTAGCCGAATGATCAAAATCGAAAGGATGCATCGCAACGCGCAATACCGGAGTGGATCGCCAAAGTTTGGCTTGTATGGGGCAGACCAGTAAGGATCCGTATTTTCGCAAGAGCGAACGGGTAGCCCAAGTTATCACGGGACTGGGGAGAGTGCCACCGGAAACCAAATCAAAAAGAGTATGGTGATTTTCCGTGTAGCGAATGCCTTGTTGGAGGAGCGCGGCGGGCAGATTGGAATTGAACAACCAAGCGGGAGCGACAAATCCCAGCGGATCCACTTGCAAACAGCTGCGAAAAACCTGGCGCCCGTGCTCCAGTTTTTTTGCGATAGCGGGCGTATCCAGCGCCAAGAATTCCCCTTCTCCGGCAGTCATAAATGTGCGTTGCAGAACTTGCTTTGCGAAGGTGCCCTTTTGCAAATTTTCAGAATGAACCGTTGTCTCCAGATGCTGGTACCCGTGGAGATGCCACTGTACCTGAAAAGGCCTAGGGCTGTTGCACCAGTCGATAAATTCTGGGCTGCTGGAAGCAAGGTGACTTCCATGGTACTCGGGGATGAATAGATAGGTCACCTTTTCCAGACCCAGTTCTAGAAAAAAAGCCTCAGCCTTTCTCAGTCGCGACAAATGAAAGGGCGTGGCATCATGCATGGAAATCAGAATTTTAAGCGGCGGAGTCACAGGCATGAATTCAATATCCCTGGCATTAAAAGTACTCGGCGGACTTTCCCATATTAGCATAGTAGGCCACCATTCGCTCCACGGCATCGTCCCAGGAGCCATAGCTTTGGGCCAATTCACGAGCCTGGGCGGAATCGACGGCGCACTCTGCTGTCCTTGCTGCTTCCAGGGCACGCAAAAAATCAGCCAGATCTTCCTGCTTAAAAATATACGGCGATTTCGCTTCGCGCAACATTTCTCCAGTGCCGGCGGCATCCGGTCCTACAACGACCATGCCTCTGGCCATGGCCTCCAGTACCCCCAGACCAAAGGTTTCAAAGGGACCTGGAGCCATGAGAATATCGTGCGCATCATAAACGCGACACACCTCGTCCTGTCCATCTAAAAATCCGAGATAGGTAAATCGCGGATGCTGAAAAGCCATGAAGCGATCCGCAAAGCTGCCCCGTCCCATTACGGATATTTCCACGTTAGCATCCGCCAGCAATTGGGGCAATGCATTTAGAACCAGTTCAATTCCCTTTTCCCTGTCCAGACGCCCTGCATACAAAATGCGATTATTTTTATTCTCCCGCATCGGAAGCGGGCCTAAAAACCGCGCTGGCACTCCAAAGGGCAGGTACGCAAGATGTGGGATTCCCTTTTTGGACAACCGGCCTTCCATGGTTCGCGATGCTACGGCCGTGACATCATATCCGGTTTGCATTTGATAAAAAAGTCGCCCACCCAATTTCGCCAGAATGCGCTTCAAGAATTTAAATCGTCCACGACGCGCCCAAGGTTCCAGATAACTTGGAACAGGATCACTGTGGTAAAAGGAAACCAGCAAGCCTTTGTAGAAACCTGACTTTTTGAGCGCCAGGCAAAATAAACCTGTAAGCCACGGATCTCCCGCTTCCAGAACATCCGGTTTCAAATGGCGGATCCAGTGGAAGATGCGCCAGTAATCCAGCAAAATCCGATACCCGGAAGGATCGGCTGTTACGGCTGGTCCGAATACTTCCACCAAATGAACCTGTGGGCTTATAGCTTGGACGCGATATTTGGAACCCGGATAGATCAAATAATATTGATGTTCGGGACGATTTTTAAACCAAGCGATTTTGGCCTGGTGATACGTACGGATGCCGCCGGCTTTGGGTGAAAAAAAAGTGTTGATGTCCAGGAAGATCACGTTTGGGTTTCGCCTCCTGGTCCTATTTAGCAATCGCTCCCTCACTTCGACAGGCTGCAAAGCCGCCCACGGATAGGGTACCTCCGTACTCGCTGGGGATTATTTTTATGTTTCCTTAGTATGGAACCCAGCGCAAACCGGAACTATCGGCCTCACGGCCAAATGGCTCCAGCCGGTATTCTTCGATTCCTCTGCTTATTCGTGCTGGAAGTCCTGATAAACACCCCTAGACTGATTAAGTTGCGGCGAGCCTATCGGAGAACGGATCGGAAACGCGGCCCCGAGCCGGTTGTAGCCTGTGTAGGCGATAATTTGGATGAAGTCAACGGCATCGCCATTTCTTCCCGTATCATGCTGCGAAAAATGCGCGCACGGGGACATGCCATCTTCTTATTTGGCGTTGCATTTCATACGCGGGAACCGCGCATGGAAGAGGACGATCAAAGTGTCATCCTGGCACCGGGATGCTATTCCATGGACCAGGCCGGATATCCAGCCAGTGAAGTAGCGCTGATGCGTTTTAGTCATTTCCTGCGATTCTTGGAACAACATTCCATAGACATGATCGAATTGCAAACGCCGGGTCCCGTATCCATTCTTTGCTTGTTGGCAGCTAAGTTTATCGGCATTCAAACGCTGAGCCATTACCGTACGGATATTCTCACCTATTCAAAACTACTGGTTGACAATCGAGCCGCTGTTTGGGGCATCAATACCACAACCAAAATCGTAACCCACTGGGCTGGACCCGTGATTACCCCTTCCCTCGCCTACAGCGCCAAGGTCAAAGAAATGGGCGTACCCTCTGAAAGAATCTTTAAACTCCCACGCGGAGTCGATTTTCAAAATTACCACCCTGACAAAGCTGGGAACGGAGTTTGGCAAAGCTTGAACCTTCCTGCCTCAGGAATAAAATTGTTGTATGTGGGACGCATTTCGCGTGAAAAAAATCTGGCGCGACTGGCTGAAGCCTATACCGACCTCGCCAAATCACAGCCAGATGTAAGTCTGACAATTGTGGGTGAGGGCCCCTATCGCAAAGAGTTGGAAGCCAACCTAGCTAAACAACCAAATGTTCATTTTACTGGAGTGATGCATGGCGAAAACTTGGCCGGAATTTTTGCATCCGCTGATATTCTGGTTTTCCCCAGCTTGACGGATACCTTTGGCAACAGCGTGGTCGAGGCCTTAGCTTCGGGTATACCCTGCATCACTTCCAATCAGGGTGGCCCGTGTGAAATCATTGTTGATGGAGTATGCGGACTTATTTTCGATCCTGAACGTGCCGGTGATTTGGAAGAAAAAATCCTAACCTTGGTCGAGAATTCCGAAATGCTTAAACTTTTTAAAACCAACGCGCGAGAACGTGCCTTATTATTCACCTATGACCGGGCGGCATTGGCCTTCTGGGACTTCTATTGTCAGCATTATCTTAACCCCCGTTGAAAGGAATTTTAATGTTCGTCCACACAGTCTATTTCTGGTTGAAACCGGGAACCAAACCAGAAGAAATTCGTCGCTTCGAAGACAAATCCAACGCCATGTTAAAAATACCAAGCGTCCTGCATGGCTGGGTCGGCAAACCCGCGGCCACGTCCAGACCCGTTATCGACAGCTCTTACACCTATGCCCTAGTTGTCGTCTTTCAAGATTTGGCGGGCCATGACGCCTACCAAAGCCATCCTTTACACGATGACTTTCGCGACAATTGTTCCATGCTCTGGACACAAGTAAAAATTTACGACTCGGAGTAAGCGCTTTTAGGAAAGGCCGGCACAAAATATGAGGAAGGTGGCTTCGATCAATTCCGCCACAGACCCGAGCGTCTGCACAGTTAGGCCTTCCATCTTGGCATTGAGGAATCGGAAAGCCACGATCATCAGTAGAAAATACTGGAGTATTAGAATGCCGGCGATTTTTAAAGGGAACAGAACCATAGCGATCAGCAGCGCAGCGGTAAAAAACAAAGCTCGAATCTGCCTGCCTCTAAGGACCGGATCGGTTCCACTCTTGGCCGAATCCAGGCGTTGCTTGCTAAATATGATTCCCAGCGCCTGCGAACCCCGGCCAAGGATGGGAGCCAGCAAAACGGCAAAGGGCTGCCAATCCGCACGAATATGCACCAGGCACTCTACTTTTAGAGTCAGCAGGAGAAAGACGGTGGCGATTCCCTGCCAATGGTATTCCGGCTTGGAACCGAATCCGGACCCTGCGTAGACGCGGCGACCTTGGATCAATTCGGACACAGCGCGTAAATGAATGCCACCGGTCATGGCTTCCCAAATAGCAACCGTTGCCACGCAGGCTAGATAAGGTGGCAGAAGGGATTTGAAAAGCTGCAAGGCCAGCACCAACAGGCTGCCCATGCCCGCTCCAACCAATGGGAAGTGATGAACGGATAGACTAAGCGGTAGGTGCTTCTTGAAGGGGATTGGCAGCACCGTGAGATAGCTCAGGGCGTTGCTGAGACTCATTCCGGTTCGCCTAAATATTCAAAGTCGACTTGGGCCGTAAACGGATCCGAACGCTCTAGGCGGACGCGGATTTTATCACCAAGATGGAACGTCTTACGCGTTCTTTTTCCAACCAGAAAACCTGTGTTCTCATCCTTGGAGTAGAAATCGTCGCGTAGACGGCGAATAGGAATCAAGCCTTCTCCAAAAGGTTCGGTCAAGGACACGAATATTCCGAAATTTTCAAGCCCGCTGATTTCTCCGGTAAACTCTTCACCTATAAAATTCCGCAGGACCCATGCGGTGGCGGTCTTCATGCCTTTGCGTTCCACCTTCATTACCGCAATTTCCCGTTCGGAAATCCGCTGGGCGACATCCTCCGCCTGTGCTTTCATACTCTTAGGAACTTTTTCTCCGCGCACAAAAGCTTTGATAACCCGATGCGTCCAAAGATCCGCATACCGGCGAATGGGTGAAGTGAAATGGGCATAATCCATCCAACCCAAAGCGAAGTGGCCGTGCGCCTCAGATGAATATTGGGCCTTCTTCATGCTTTGCAAAATTTTTCGCTGCACGGCGGCTGGTAATGCGCCGCCCTCCTGACTTAAGAGTCGGATAAAAAACTGTTGAATGGCAGGATTGAGAAACCCTCCCGTTTGACTGATATCTTTAAAGGCATCGATCATGCCCTTGTCTCGGTGGACCTGACCCTGGGAGGTCCATAGTTCGGACACCGCTTCGATATCTGGTTGTTCATGCACCCGGTATAGTCCCGGCAGCTTGTGCTTGATTAAAAATCGAGCCGTAGCCCGATTGGCTAGCAACATGCATTCTTCAATCCAGGAATGCGAGGCCAAGCGTTGGCTGGGATAGATGCGCACCGGGATTCCATTTTCCATTTCCACCTTGGGTTCCGGAAACTGAAAATTGAGAAACCCATCGCGGTGGCGGCGCGCCAGCAACTGCGAGGTGAACTCATCCATCAGAATGAGAAAAGGATCGCCTTTTTCTTTGGCTTCTTGCGCTTCTTCGTAGGAATAAAAATGCGCCACGCGAATAAACGTTTCCACAAAATCGAAGCTCTTGACCTCCCCTTGCGAGTCCACTTCCATCATGCAACTGAAAGCCAGGCGGTCCCGGTTTTCGAGCAAACTGCATAAGTCGGAAGAGAGACGCTGAGGAAGCATAGGTGCGGCAATCCAGGGTAGATACTGGGTAAAGGCGCGTTTTACTGACTCCTCATCCAGTTCACTGTCTTCGGTAACATACTCGGCCACGTCGGCGATATGCACCCCTAAAATCCAATTGCCATTCTTTTTCCGTTCCAGAGAAATCGCATCATCATGATCTTTGGCAGTGGAAGGATCGATGGTAATGATGTGCTTGGCGCGCAAATCGAGCCGTTGGGAATTGGCTTCGAAAACGGGTTCCGGAAACGCACCGGCTTCTTCCATGGCCGCTTTGGGATAACTGAAGGGAAGTCCATACTCTTTGAAAAAGGCTTTGGACACAGCCTCAAAATCGACGTCCTGACTTAAGGTCGTTACAATTTTTCCAATGCGTTCCTCGCCATCCGCCTCGACAATGCGAACGGAAACAATATCTCCAGGGCGCGCCTGCCCCAAGGCTTTGCGTGGAACTAAAATCATTCCATCCTGGAAACCCCAGGATTTTCTTGCTCCCGGACGCTGCTGGGGTTGTACGAAGTGGAAACCGCCTTGTTTGATCAATTTTCCTTTAACCAAGTTTGGGTCGAGGGCGTGGGCGTGGCCACTTTTTCGATCCGGGCGATCGCGCCGATCCACATGTTCCCGGTGGCTCTTTCGATCCCGTCGATTCTCACGATTGGCACTCGTTCTTGGTTCTGGCCTGCCCGCGCTGCGCGGAAATTTGAATTTGTTTTCCGTAGCGGGAACACCTGCATCGGCCTCGTCGCGTGCTCCAAATAGATCCGTAACACCGCTTCCTTCGGCGGTTGCGGAGATGTACTTATTGCCTTTGACTTTTCGAACTTGGCCAGAATCTGTCATGGCGACAAGGATTCGACGAAATTCCGAGGATTTTTCACGGGGAATCTTTAGTTCCGTTTCCAGTTCCGATTGACTTAAGGGAAGCGCCCCTTGTCTACGCAGGCGGGCTAATATCACGCCCTTGTCAGGCAGACTTTTAGGAATGAATCCGGATTTCTTGGGCTTGCCCATGCTCAGTGGCAAAACCGGAGGATCACTTTACCCCGGCCTTGGCGCGTTCGTATTTTAGAATGGGATCGCATTTGCCTGGAAATTTAACCGTGATTTTATCCGTGCAACCGGCAGCGGTTAAAAAGGTGCAAGTCTGACACACTTTTTCAAACCAGTCCTGAGAAATGCCGAGGGGAGGTTCGTCCGATTTCTTCTTACCGCCGCCCACTTCCAGTTGGTCCAGTTTGGCGATAATGCCTTTGGCAATGGCAAGCAATTGCTGTACGGAGGCTGGTGGCAGTTGCTGGGCCGCCTGCTGCACGTACATTTGCAGCGACTGGGCAACCAGGTCTTTTTCCTCTTCCGATAGACCCATACATCCATTCCCTATTTTGTGGTAAGAGTCGCCCATTACTGGCTTAGCTCAACTCTCACAATCTATTAAAAAGTCTGGGGATGGTTAAGTCGGTAGATTTCGCTAAGCGCTTTTTTCCGCAAGCACTTCGCGTACTTTGGTGGCCAAAAGGGTCATATCAAAGGGTTTAAGAAGCAACCAGGTATTGGGTTTGGCCAGCACAGCACCCATGTCGTACTGATGTTGGCGGCCGGTGCAGAACAATATTTTTAATTCCGGGCGGATGCGCCTAAGCACCTCGGCCGTATCAAGCCCATTCATTACAGGCATATCCACATCCAAAATCACCAGGTCAAAATGCAGTCCATTTTCCAAAATGCGGATGGCAGATGCACCGTCTGCGGCCGTAGCGGGGGTGTATCCAAGTTCGCCCATAATGCGCGCCGCCGTTTGCCGCATCACTTCGTCATCGTCCACAAAAAGCACTTCGCCCTTGCCCATAGGGGCTTCCAGCATCGATACGGGCTCGATCCCTTCAGCCCGGGCCGCAGGCTGAAAATAAAGACGGAAATGGGTTCCTGTTTTGGGGTCGCTATCCACTTCAACGAAGCCCCTATGGTGCTTCATTATGGAATCCACAATGGTAAGACCAAGTCCGGATCCGTTTTCGCGTTTGGTAGTAAAGAAGGGTTCAAAAATTTGGTCCAAAGTAGATAATGGAATACCTTCACCAGTATCACGGATATTCAGACAAATCAAGTCCTTATCGGTACTGGCAGAATGCCGGTGGCGAAAGGCATCATCCACTTTGTAAGAATGGACGGAGAGAGTCAAGGTACCGCCAGATTTCATGGCATCGCGCGCATTGACACAGATATTTAAGATGGCCTGCTCAAGTTGTGAACGATCCGCCAAGATCCAAGTTTCAGTAGCCGGAACTTTAGCTAGGACTTGAATGCGGCTTTCAAAGGAATGGCCGCACAAAGTAACCAGGTTTTTAACGATGGAGTTTAGATCCACAGGCTCCATGACAATCTCGGCCCGACGAGAGAGGGCGAGAAGCCGTTTGACCATGACAGTCGCACGGGTGGTGCAGGATTCAATGACCTCAAGATCCTCAAGCAAGGTTTTGGAATTAAGGTCACCCTTCGTCACTCGTTGCTTCATCAAAGACGCGGTTCCGACCATGCCGCCCAATACATTATTGAACTCATGCGCCAAACCGCCTGCTAGGGTTCCCACCGTTTCCATGCGCTGTGAATGGAACAGTTGGTGGTTCAATTCCACCGTGCGGGTGACATCATCGATTCGGAGGGCCACTTCCCCACGGTTCCGGCTGAACATGGTGAAAAGATTGGCCCGATAGTACACGACGCTTCCATCCTTGCGCCGATATGGCTGCGGCTCAAAGTCCATCCCCGTACCCGATTCCACCTGCATCACGTTCTTAAGGGCATGAGAAATGAAATTGTATTCCGGCACCAAATCCCAAAAAACGTTGCCTAATGCGTCATCTTCTGCGATGGTGAAAAATTCCTGTGCTTTGCCGTTCCAGGTAGTAACGGTACCCAAAAGATCCATTCCGATAATTGCAGAAGGCATGGATTCGATAAGGGATCCCAATTGATCCTTGAGGTCGCGAATGTGCTCAGACAATTGGGTTTGGTCCAAGAGTGAACTGGCATAGCGGCACATATTTTGGAAAAGATCTTTTTGCTGGCGCGTCCAACTCCGGTCACTGTTGATCCTCTGTACGCAAAAAACCGATATTCCCGACAAAGTAGTTTCAATCGGGTAGGCCATGGCCGCTCGGCAATCCACACGGCTGGCTAGATCGAATTCGTCTTCCAATGCGGCATGAAACTCTTCTTCCAAGGCGCTGAGTTCCGCATCGGGAACGATGGCAACGGCTTCTGGCCATTCACAGGCGGTGGGCATACCCGGGTGTTTCTTAGTTTTTTCCAGAAACTGGACAAAGGGTGCCGGTGGAGAGGTGTCGACAAAATAGGGCAATGGCAGCCGCTTGATGCCCCGATCCACGGCCTCATTGGATACAGCCCAAGTTGATTTCGGTCCATCTCCGACAAGAATGCAGGACACTCGGTCCGCTTTTAATTCAATCAGCAATTCCTCGACAATCACATCCATCAGGTCATCGTCATCCAGTCGCATGGTGATGCGCTGGACAAAATCCATCAATCGTTTTTGATTGGAAAAATAAAGGGAATGTTCAAGATCCGCGATTTCCAATTTGGCGAAAACATCCATCAAGGTGGACAATTGCTTGCCAAGCCGCTCATTCTGAGCCTGCAATTGGCGGCATTTAAGTTCGATTTCTGATTCCAATTGGTTGGCCATATACGGTATCCCAACCATTAAACTTAAAAAAGCGCGCCCGCTATCCAATCCTTCTCCGATTTTATACCGGGATTCCACGCGCAATAGTTCCAACTCGGTTACAAAGTCCTTATCAGCGGCGCTTTTTTTAGGTAATATCGAAGAAGATTCTTATTTTGATGGGCCCGTTAATGAAAATCACCTTGCTTTCCAATGAGTTTCCCCCCCTCGTATACGGAGGCGCCGGGGTGCATGTAGAGTACCTATCCAAGGCCTTGGCTACTATGCCTCAGCTTAAAAACCTAGTCGAGGTATTGTGTTTTGGGGATCAGCAATTCGCGGAGGGTACACTTTCCGCCCAAGGCATCAAACCTGATTTTACCCTGCCCAGCCAGAACGCCAGATTTGCAAAAGTTATGGATACGTTGGCGCGCAATATCATGATGTCCGGCACGGTTACGCAATCGGAAATTGTGCATTGCCACACTTGGTATACGCATTTTGCCGGTTGCCTCTTGCAAAAACTTTTCAATATACCCTTGGTCCTAACGACCCACTCCCTTGAACCGCATCGCCCTTGGAAGGTGGAGCAGCTTGGTAGAGGCTATGACGTCTCTACTTGGCTGGAGCGCACGGCGTATCAAAGCGCCGACGGGGTGATAGCGGTTTCCAATTCGATGGCCAAAGATGTGCATGACCTGTACGGTGTGGAACAGGATCGCATCAAAGTGATACCCAATGGCATCGACCTGGAAGAGTACCATCCCACTTATGATCCCGCTTTGCTCGGCGCCTATGGCATCGATCCCGCGATGCCTTTTATTCTCTATGTCGGGCGCATTACGCGACAAAAAGGCGTCCTACACCTCATAAAAGCCATCCGTCATTTGCGCCCCGGTACCCAGGTGGTGCTCTGCGCAGGTGCGCCTGATACGCCCGAAATAGGCGTGGAGATGAAAAACCAGGTCGAAGCCAGTCGGCTGGATTCCGAACATGAAATCATCTGGATTCCCCAGATGTTGCCTAAAAGGGAAATCATATCTCTGTATACCCATGCAGCCGTTTTCATTTGTCCCTCCGTCTACGAGCCCTTTGGGATTATCAACTTGGAAGCCATGGCGTGTGAGACTCCCGTAGTCGCATCAGCCGTAGGTGGCATAACCGAAGTGGTCCATCACGGCGAGACCGGACTGCTCGTCCCGTTCCTAGCCAAAGGCCCGAATGATTTCGAGCCGAAAGATGCAGAAAAATTTTCCCGCGACCTTGCCGATGCCACCAATTCCCTCTTGGATAATGCGGACCTACGCCAATCGATGGCGAAAAAATCCAGAAAGCGCGTGGAAGATCATTTCGCATGGTCTCAAGTGGCCAAGCAGACTTACCATTTTTATCAGGAGTTGATCGAAAAACATGGCCGCCAGTAAAAAAAGTGTGAAAAAGAAATCCGCAAAAAGTCCAGCAATCCCACTTCCTGAGATTCAAACCATTCATGTGATTGTGGAAAATCTTCAGCCTATGGTTGAAGGCGGACGCTTTCCCATCAAGGCCATACCTGGAGAAAGCGTTGCTGTGACGGCGGATATTTATCGCGGTGGCCATGAAAAATGCGTAGCGACTCTCCTGTACCGGCGCGTCGGTCAGAATACCTGGCAGCGTACTCCAATGAATTTTGTCGACAACGATGCATGGCTCGGACGATTTACCGCAGCCGGCACCGGCAATTATGAATTTACCGTCGAAGCTATAACGGCACCCAGCACGGCGCCCAGGACGGACAGCAAATCCAAGCCGGAGCTGGAAAGCCCGTGCGTCTTTAGTCCTTATGGCACGCTGCGAGTGGATTCGGCCCTGACCCAGTACAGTGCCTGGTACGAAATGTGGGCCAAATCGCAAGGCACCGATCCCAACCGAAGCGCCACCTTTCAGGAAATGACAGCCCGACTTCCGGCCATCAAGGATTTGGGTTTCGACGTCCTCTACCTGCCACCAATTCATCCTATTGGCGTTACCAAACGGAAGGGCGTCAACAACAGCCTCACGGCCAAGCCTGGGGAACCCGGTTGCCCGTATGCCATCGGTAATGCGCACGGTGGTCACAAAGCCGTGGATCCGGAATTGGGAACCCTTAGCCAATGTCGTGCGTTTTTCAAAAACTGTAAGGCCATGGGTTTTCATATCGCACTCGATTTCGCTCTCAATTGTTCACCCGATCATCCTTATGTCAAGGCGCATCCGGATTGGTTTTATCGAGAAAAAGACGGAACCATAAAATGCGCCGAGAATCCGCCCAAGCGTTACGAAGATGTTTATCCCCTAAATTTCTTTTGCAAGGATAGCCGGACGCTATGGCTTGAAATAAAATCCATCGTGGAATTCTGGATGGAAATGGGAGTGACTCTTTTTCGGGTAGACAACCCCCATACCAAACCCTTTGCGTTCTGGGAATGGATGATCGCGGATATCAAAAAACAAAATCCGAATATCATCTTTCTAGCCGAAGCCTTCACAAGGCCGAAAGTAATGAAGCGATTGGCAAAATTGGGTTTTGACCTTTCCTACACCTATTTCACTTGGCGAACAAATGCAGTAGAATTGCAGGAATACTGCGAGGAATTGACCCAAGGCCCCTCGAAACATTTTATGAAACCCATTTTCTTTCCAACCACTCCGGACATTCTTCCCTGGCATCTGCAAAACGCGCCTCCCGCTGCTTTTAAAATCCGTTTCGCACTGGCGGCAACTTTGTCCGGGTGTTATGGCATGTACAATGGATATGAAATTTGCGAAAACGTGCCTTATCCAGGCAAGGAAGAATATCTAAATTCCGAAAAATATCAGTACAAGGTATGGGATTGGAATCGTCCCGGCAATATCAAGGATTTCATCCGCACTGTCAATGAAATCCGCCACGCCAATCAAGCCTTGCATGGTTTGAAAAACCTTAATTTTCATACCTGCAACAATGCCAATATCCTCGTGTACTCCAAGCACATGGAAGAAAATATTCTCTTATTTGTCGTGAACCTGGACCCGAACCAGCAGCAAGCGGGAATCGTCAGCGTTGACTTGCCAAAAATAGGTCTGCAGGCGGAGAATATCTATGGAGTTTTTGATCTGTTGACGCAGGAGAGTTTCGTGTGGTCCGGCAGTCACAATTATGTTGAATTAAATCCTCAAAAAGAGGTCCTGCATATTTTCAAAATTGAGAAGTTTTGATTTTTAAATATATGCGGGATAGGTATCACACAAGCTTAATTCCAAGACCTTAGTTTTGACCCACCGATGCCTGAATTTTTGTACAAAGCCGGGTGTGAAATAGGTTAAAAAAGGGTATATTGGAAAAGGACGAGGCTTTCGGAAAACCTTAAAGACACCGAAAATTTGCTTAAAAAGGGCATGGGTATGGATGCGAAAGAAATAAAGCTCGACTGTCCCTGTTGCAAAGCCGAATTGATCCTGGACGCAGCGACGGGCGGGGTCATTAAATTTTTTCCCCATAAGGAAGCGCCTACCAGTTTGGAACAGTTCATGAAATTGGACAAAACCCGCTCGCAAGATTTGGCTTCCAAATTTGATGAAGCCAAGAAAATCGAAGACGGCCGACTGGATCTGCTGAATAAAAAGTTTGAATGGGCCAAGAAGAACAAGGACAAACTTCCCGAAGCAAAACCGGGAATCCTATGGGATTGATGCGCCGGCTCAATTCCCGATCCCCTCTGTAACTCCTTCCAAAGTCAATATGTCTGATGCCTCCACAGCCCTGGAAATCATTCGCTCCGTGGCACAAACCATGCAGGAGTCCGCGACTACGCGCCCAGCGTTGGAAGCCGTAGTCAAGCTCATTTCCGATATGATGGAAGTGGATGTGTGTTCCATTTACCTTTTTGATTCGGAAATCAATAAACTGCGGTTGTCCGCCAGTGAGGGGTTGAACCGGGGTGCGGACTCGGAAGTTAGCATGGTTCCGGGAGAAGGCTTGACGGGTTTTGCCTACAGCAGCGGTGAAATCGTCAACATCGCCAATCCCAAAGCCGATTCACGCAATAAGTATTTTCCGGCTCTGGGTGAAGATCGCCTGAAAAATTTTCTGGGTATTCCCATTCCTCCCGGGGCCAAGCACGGTGCCGGTGTCATCACCTTGCAATCCACGGAAGCCCATCCCTTTTCACCCATGGTCGAGGACTTGGCCTATACCTTGGCAGCCCAGCTCGGCAACCTTCTGGAAAACCGCAGCCTCAAAAATTCACTGCGGCCTATCTCGTCGGTCGAACCAGAAGTGCCGAAAGCCGCACCGCCCTTTGTCCGAGCCCAGGTGGCGGTAGGAGGTATTGCAGATGGGCGCGCCATGATCCTCAAAACCCACCAGGTTTGGGACACGATCATTTTCACAGAATGCCAGGAACCGCAAGTCGAACTGAAAACCTTGGCCCAAGCCCTGGAAATTGCCAAGCAGGAAAGCCGCTGGTTAAGAAGGAGAGCTAAAGAACTTTTTGCCGAACTCGATGCTCGGATTTTCGATACGCATGAATTGATGCTAGCGGATCCCCATTATATCGGCCTCATCGAAGGCCACATTCTGGAAAATATGGCCGCACCGTTTGCCGTAAAACTAGCTACCCGCGAAATTGTGAAATCCATGGTGGAATCCGGCAATGCCATGTTATCTTCCCGGGCCGCTGATCTTAGAGACGTGGGCCTCAGAATTCTAAACGCACTTGGCGAGGTAAAAGAAAACCGCAACGTTGAAGCTGAGACAGAAGAGGGCAATATCATTGCTGCTATAGAGCTGCTGCCTTCCGATCTCATTTATCTCTCAACACGCAAAATCACGGGAATACTCTGCGAAACCGGTGGCATCACGTCCCATGCGGCGATTCTTGCCAGGTCCTTGGGTATCCCCTGCTTCATGGGTATCCCCGGTCTCACCACCTACCTGGAAAATGGAACCCGGGTGATTATGGATGGCAACTCCAGCCTTATCTATATCAACCCTGACGCCCATGTCCAGCGGGAATATGCCAGACTCATGGAGGACCTTGGTACCCGCCAATTGGCCGTTCCCGGTTTTGAAGCCAAAACCAGAGACTGGCATAAAATGCAATTGTCCGGCAATCTCTCGCTCTTCGCCGACCTGGAAGTCATGGAGCAAAACGGCATTGAAGGCGTGGGGCTGTACCGATCGGAATTTTTCTTCATGATCCGGAACCAATTCCCGGACGAGGAAACCCAATTTGAAATTTACAGCCGCGTTTTGGCTCGATGCGGCGAACATGGTGCCACTTTTCGTTTGCTGGATGTCGGCGGTGATAAGCCGTTAAAGTATTTCGATTGGGGCAAGGAAGAGAATCCCAGCTTGGGGTGGCGATCCATCCGCATGCTCTTGCAGCGTCCGGACATTTTGCGTCCACACCTGCGCGCATTGCTCCGAACCGCCCAACTCGGACCATTCCGACTGGTTATTCCCATGCTGTCCTTGATTACGGAACTTAGGGCCATCAAGGGCGAAATCGACTCCGTCCTCCAGGAATTGGAAATGGAAACCGGAAAAAAATTCCGTCGGCCGCCAATCGGATCCATGATTGAAATCCCGTCCGCCATGATGCAGATTAAAGATTTTGTGCAAGAATCGGATTTCATCAGCATCGGCACCAACGATTTAATCCAGTACCTGTTTGCAATCGATCGCGGCAACGAAAGAATCGCCTCCTACTATCAGCCATTTCACCCCGCCTTGATACAGGCCTTGATGCGCATTACCACAGCAGCCAATGCGGGCGGCAAAGACATCACGGTTTGTGGAGAAATGGCTTCTGATCCTCAGGCTTTACCCATTTTCCTGGCACTAGGGATTTCCAAACTCTCCATTGCGCCTGCCTCCGCAGATGCAATCAGAATGGCGATTAGAAATCTGGATACGGAGGATTGCAAAAATCTACTTCGCCACATTGCCAATTTGCATTCGGCCGAAGAGGTAAAGGCCCAGCTGGAATTATTTCTTGAGGCTGTTCAATTAGCTTGAAGCAGGTCGATTCAACGGGAAGGCGAAAGTTTCCCCAATATCGCGTCCACACTCTTCTTAAATGACCCGTCCTTCTCCATGGCTTTTTCAATGGTCTTGATGGCATGCACCACAGTACTGTGATCGCGGCCGCCAAACCGTTGTCCTATAGATTTCAATGAAGCGGATGTCAGTTCCTTCATAATGAACATGGCCAACTGACGAGCCTGCGCAACTTCTTTTGTGCCCCGGCCCTGTTCAATTATCCTATCTACCTCGACCACAAAATAATTGGCTACGACCGTGGTAATATCTTCCGCCGTTATTTTTTTGGCGGGGCGATTCAAGCCGGTACGGTTTACAATCTCCTTGGCAAGTTCCATAGTGATATCGGAATGCTTAATAGACGCTTGCAATAACAATTGACGAATGGCGCCTTCCAGAATGCGAATATTGGAATCAATGGCCTCTGCCAAATAGGCGATAATTTCCGGTGAAATATCCAGATTCAGCGCTAGCGCCTTGTGATTTAGAATCGCTTCACGGGTTTCCCGATCCGGCGGCTGGATATCGACAAAAAGTCCCCATTGGAATCGGCTCACCAATCGGTCTTCCAATCCCTTCAAGTCACCGGGAGGCGCATCACTGGTAAGCACAATCTGTTTCCGGCTTTGATGCAAAGAATTGAAGATGTGAAAAAACTCTTCCTGGGTCCGGTCCTTGCCGCTTAAAAATTGCACATCGTCCATGAGGAGGATATCGACTTCATTGCGATAATAATTGGAAAGCTCATTGATACGATTGTGTTGAATCGATTCTACAAATTCACGATAGAAGGCTTCAGAGGTGACGTAGCGCACTTTCTTGCCAAGGTTTTGCGCCACGGCATAATTGCCGATTGCTTGCATCAAGTGGGTTTTGCCCAGTCCGACGCCGCCGTAGATGAGCAGAGGATTGAACTTGGTTCCTCCCGGATCCTTGGCCACCGCCAATGCCGCCGAATACGCAAACTGGGAATTGCTGCCAACGACAAATTCATCGAAAGTGTAATTGAAGTTCAAATCAATCACGGGCATATTGGAAAAGTGGCTACCAGAACCTTGCGAAGGCACGGGAATGCTGGGTTGGCGTCGCAACTGAACCCGAACCTCCCGGCCATTGGCCTCCATAAAGCAATGCTCGATAAGCCCGAGGTACATTTTCGACAATTGTTCCATATCCAGATTTTGGGGCACTTCCAGGATGACCTGGAATTCGCTAAGATCCAAAACCCTAAGCGGCACTATCCACTGACTGTAAACGTCTGGAGAAAGCTTGGCCTTCAGGGAACCCAAACAGCCAGTCCAAGGATGCAGCGATGTTACTAAACTGGGCATTAGGCAATCCTGCGACTGTATAGCGTAAGATGCTTGAGGGCAAAGCCTGTGGATACTGGGGAATGGAGTAAGATAGGCGGAATATTCATTCGAAGCATTTGTGGAAACCTTCAGGGTCAGGAGCAAACGAGTAATATAATCAACTTCATGAACCTAAGTGCCCTGTTGATAGCCCATTTGTGGCGAGATTTTCCGGAACGGTTAATGACTTAAGACCCTGAAATTACAAGAT
>JAYSRH010000346.1:0-3230 GCA_043721115.1 Fibrobacteria bacterium
ATCCTACACCGCCCGGATATATTGGCTTCCAAGTGCATCAAGGACAGCGTTTTACCGGGATGAAGGGCTCTTGGTATAAAGCGATTAAATGGCGGCCAATGGATGACAAGGGTAATGTACTAAAGCCTGCAACCACAGCAATCAAAAGGACTAAGTCCTCCATCAATCTTTTTGCCACACCAACATCTCTGGTAGGAACTATAGAAAGTAATTTCGACTTAATAATCCAGGACTTGAATGGAAAAACCTTGGAAAGATTCTCTGGCTCGGCTGGCAGGATTAATCACGCATTTAAAACCCAAGCACACGGCTGGCTTTCGATTCAAATCAAAAGTATAAATGGGATTGAAACTCTTCGAATTAAGCGAGACTAGAACACGGCAAGATTTTCAGGGGGCTAATTATTTTTAGCTACCCTGTCTGTCCATCCCTTTAAAAAAATAATCCAGTTACTAAACTTGAATTTATTGTGATTAAGATGCAGCAAGTCAAAAAATTTATGTCACAAAAAATATTTTTGGCAATGCAACCCCTTGCGCTAGGCGGAATAGCCCTTGGATTGTTGGCTTCCTTTTCCAACTCGGAATTGACGCCGGCCTTTCAAATTCACGGTCAGGCGTGGTTTGATGGCGGCCGAATCATGCATATGACTGATACGTTAATAAGAGGTGCAGCCCCAAACAATGTTCTCAATTTAAACGGTAATACTCTTCAGAGTATGGGCGCTCAGTTTACAGTTGAGGCTGATCTTTCGGATAACCTGGTGGGTGCGGTCGGCTTTGGAGTGCAGAAAATAAACCATTCACTTGGGAATGGGTCCCAACAGCTGATGGCTATTTCACTTTTCCAGAATTTTCTTACTCAATCCCGATTAACTTATTTTCTTGGAGAGAAAGCTGCACCTTCGCTAAGCATAACTCTTGGCAGTTTTCCTTATAAGTACAATTCGGATGTCAAAAACCTGGGCTTGTATTTGCTGCGTGGACCCGTTTACCCAGGCATTCTGATGAGTGGATACCAGGACTTTGCTGTTGATACGACAAAAAGCACGATTTTAGGATTGAACCTGCATCAAAAAATTGGTGCCATTTCACATGATTTGATTTTGAATAGTGAACGAGAAATTCCTCCGACATTGGATTGGAGTCTTGCCTATACCGCAAAATTTCAGGCAGGCCCACTTGAAATTGGAGCCGGTGTAAATTTTTATCGGTTACTTGCCTATAAATCAAAATTGGAAACACCCGGAAAATATTTCAGTGATGCGGAATTGGGATTCAAAAAGAGTCGATATGTTGAAACGACACCCGGTTCCACTGACACGGTTTTTTTCACGCACCAAGGCACCAAGCTGATGGGGATGTTCGGATTGGACCTTCAAAAGGCACTAGGGAAACAATTATCAAATCCAGATGACCTAAAGTTATACGGGGAAGTTGGTGTGATTGGTTTAAAAAATTATGGGAAAACATATGCTGATATTTCACAGCGCATCCCCCTGATGTTGGGGTTCAATTTTCCTACGGGCGGTTGGTTGACTCATCTTTCCCTTGAAGTTGAATATTATGGTGCTTTGTATCGCAGCGATCTCGCCCGCGTTGGAAACAATAATACGGTAGCAGGTTGGACAATTCAAAACCATCCCATTCCCTCGCCAAAACCGGTTGGCTATGCGGATTATGGCATCGATACTCTTACTGGCTTCTGGATCAAACCTGATCCAATCGATCCTGCAAAGGCAGATACTATTCGTGTCAAAGGTAAGGCGCTAGACAAGGAAAATCAAACCTTGGATAATATCAAATGGTCCGTGCTCGCCGAAAAAGTCATCAGCAATCATATCAGGATTTCTGGTCAGGTAGCAAACGATCATTATAGGCCTAAGCCAGTGGCAACAGGATTAATAAAGGCTGAAGGTGGAACTCAAGAAGCTTTTGCTTCCCCCAAAGATTGGTATTTCATAATTCGGATGGGGTATTTCTTTTGAGTCGCCATCCGAATGCATGGCCAACGAGGTCGCCATTGACGCAGGTTTTAGTTTGGGTATTCTTGATGAGTACGATTTCGAATGGCGCAATGTCTCAGGAATTAAAATTGGAATACCATGGAGCAGGGTGGCTTCAATTGGGACGGGTGGAGAATAGTTTTTCACTGCCTGGTAACGGCAACGATTATGAAAATAATTGGCTTGGAAATTCAGGCGCAGTTCTAACCTCTAAAGCTGTGATTGATGACAATTGGGACGGCGGTTTAGGTATAGGAACTATAATGGTCCATTTGGCCAGAGGCGCTCCGGGGCAGGCTAATAAATGGTATCCCTTTTGGGTCCCATTTGTATCAGAAGCCCGTTTGACTTACTCTTCGAGCGGCTATTCAGCTGGGAGTGGCTTACAATTCAGTTTTGGTTCCATGGGCTACACTTACAATCCGGATGCCAAGAATCTGGGATCATATCTATTACACGGGTATGTTTATCCAGGTACCTTGGTTTCTGGTTCCGGAAATATTTTTGGAATGATTGGGAAATTGAAAGCAGGATCCTGGCAAAATGATTTAATTGTCAATGCCGAAATGGATGAGAAGCCAATTTACGATATTTCTGTTGCAGATGTCATGACAATTTCGACCTTTAAAGGATTTGATCTCAGTGCTGGCATTAATTTCAGCCGTTTGATTCCTATGAATAAGAAACTTACCTCACCTGGCAAGGATTGTAACGCGAACTTCCTCGGCCCTTATGCAAACGGAGGGCAAGAAAATCCGTGTTTTATTGTCGTCAAGGATACTTCTGGGGTAGTCATCGATACAATTCTCGGTTCCTTGGGCGGCGTTAAAGCCATCGCGCGCTTAAGATTGGATCCAAAAGCATTTTTTTCAAACGCAATAAGCCTTTTTGGAAAAGATGATTTGGTAATCTACAGTGAAGTTGGAATTATTGGCGTGCATAACTATGCCAAGTTGTATAACAAGATCCTACGCCGCATGCCTATCATGTTCGGAGTCAACCTTCCTGGTTTTAATTTCCTGACTTCTTCAATAGAAATCGAATATTATGCCAACAAACTTTCAGGTGATAATTTAGCTGCTCGAAACGGATCTTGGGTCTCAGTTGTGGACGATCCTCGAATCAATACCAAACGGGACGATTGGAAGTGGTCGGTGAATGTTTCAAAGGTTTTGTTTGGAAACCTGGCTTTATCTACCCAGGTCGCAAACGATCACCTACGTTT
>JAYSRH010000347.1:0-25155 GCA_043721115.1 Fibrobacteria bacterium
GAGTCCGGCGAAATTTGCGTAAACGGGGCAGCTGCGCGCCTTGTCCATGTTGGTGATACAGTTATCATAATGACGTATGCTTTAATGGATGAAAAGGAACTGGCATTACACAGTCCCCGCATTGTCCTAGTGGATGGAAAAAATGTCCCTTCCCACTGACCTGCCAGCCTATATTATAATGGAAGCACATAAACGCCGGGAACCGATGGAAAATTCCAATAATCCTGCGAGCCCATGCCGTTTTCAGCGGTTGGCCCTTGGTTTATTCCTGTGTCTATCGAGCCTGAATTTTGTTTTCGCAGCTGATGTTATGGATGCGGTGGATGGGGCAAACACACCGCATACACTCCTTACCCAAAACTCGACCTTTGACCGCAATGATTTGTTTTCGCCCGACTATCGTTCTGCTACCAGAGTTTCCGGATTCTCTTTTCTGAATCCCAACCGTTTTTCCATGCGTCAGAGTTATTCCGTTAATTTTGCTTCTGGCTCCTTCGGCTCCGCTTCCGCTGGCTTGTATTTGAATACGCTCAGTTATAAATTAGCGGACCCGTTAACGCTTTCCGCTGACGTCGGATTTTATTCTCCTCTGTACTCAAGTACGCCGGGTAGTTTTGGCGCACGTGGCATCCAAGATCCAAGTCGGGGTTCATCTTTGGTGTTGCCCCGTTTAGGCTTGGAATATAAGCCCACCAAGAACACCACCTTTTCCATCCAGCTTGTCAACGGCCAGGATGCAGTCAAGGCCTATGGGAATCCGGACCCATTTTTAAATCCCTGGATTCGATAAGCATCTATTGTTTCGCATTCCAGCATTACTCTTAGCGCTTTTGGCATTGCTCTTTAACGCATGCCGCGAGAAAGAAACTGCACCTGTATTCGTACCGAATACAGGCCAGATCCAGGTCTTGAACGGATCAGGAAAAGGTGGAGCAGCGGAGCTTTTTCGAAATTACCTAACGGATCAAGGTTTCGATATTATTGAATTCGGCAATGCGCCCAGTTGGAATTATTCACGGACCATTGTCGTCGCCCGCACGGCCAATAAAAATATAGCCAGTGATTTGGCGAAAGTTCTGCACACCGATAATTTGATTCATCTTTTCGATCCAACGGCCATGGTGGATGCCACGGTTTTTATCGGAAGGGATTACGAGGAGGTCATCAAGCGATGGCAAAAGCAAAAAACATAGAGGCACTGGACTTGGCTAATAAAGCAGCGACCATACTTTTTAGCAAGAAGGCGGAAGAAGTGGTCTTGCTCGATTTGCGCGGTCTGAGTTCACTAACGGATTACTATCTCATCTGCACCTGCGCCAATGAAGCGCAAATGCGGGCACTTTTGCACTATACCTATAAAATGCTCAGTCGGGATGGACTGAAAGCGCTGCGCTCCGAATACCACGGCGGCGTGAAATGGGCTGTGCTCGATTATGGCGATCTGATCCTACATCTGTTTGAAAAAGACACCAGAAATTATTATTCCTTGGAACGCCTTTGGGCCGATGCCAAATCGACCAAGCTCAAAGCGGAAGATTATGTCACTCACCAGGAAGATGCCGAAGACGAGGATGAAGACCTATAAAGAGGAAATAGCGGCCTTGCTTGCGCCGCTTGCGACTCTCACTCCCACCGAAATTCATGATGTTTTGACGCTTCCCCAGCATGCTGGCCAGGGGGACTTTTCCTTTCCATGTTTTGCCCTCGCCAAAAAATTGCGCAAGGCACCACCCGTTATCGCGAAAGAATTGGCGGATGTGATCCAGCCTTTCGGTGCATTTACAAAAATTGAAGCGCTCGGTGGTTATCTCAATTTTTTCATTGACCCAACTGATTTTGCCCGGCGGACTTTGAGCAAGATTGCAGAGATGGGTCGAGACTATGGAAAAACCGAGCTTGGCCAAGGCCGCACGGTAGTCATTGATTATTCCTCTCCAAATATGGGGAAGGAACTTGCCTTTCACCATTTACGCGGAACGATGATCGGCAACTCACTAAGCCGAATATATCGATGGGCTGGATATCGGGTTGTCAGAATCAACCACCTGGGTGACTGGGGCACGTCCTACGGCAAACTCATTGTGATGTTCTTGCGCGAAGGATTATCGGAATCTGACTTGGCCGATATAACGATCGAGCGACTCAATAACCTGTATAAAGGATTTGAAAAAGCTTCCCAAATAGATGCGACTCTTGAAGACCAGGCACGAGACGCCTTCCAACGCCTGGAAGCGGGAGATGTGCGATTCCGTGGTCTCTGGCAGGCCTTTAAGGATATCACCTTAAAGGAGCTCCAGCGCATTTACACAATGCTTGCCGTGGAGTTCGATTATTACACAGGTGAATCTTACTTCCTGGATCACATGGGTAAGACAATGCTCGATCTCGAAATCCGGGGACTGGTGACAAAAAGTCAAGGCGCTGAAATAGTGGATCTATCCCTACACAACCTGCCCCCAGCCCTGCTACGCAAAACCGATGGCGCCACCCTGTATATCACCCGTGATATTGCTGCGGCCATATATCGCCAGCAAACTTTTTCCTTCGACCTTTGCTTGTATATCGTCGACAACGGACAAAGCCTGCATTTCCAGCAGTTGAAAAAAATATTGGAACTCATGGAATTCCCTTGGCAGGATAAAGTTGTCCATGTCCCATTTGGATTGGTTTTGATTAAGAGTGAAGAAGGCGGATGGGAAAAAGGCAAGACCAGGAGCGGGCAAACCAGTTTGCTCAAAGATGTGATGATCGGCGCGCAGGAGAAAATTCTCAGTATTATTCTGGAAAAAAACCCCGAGGCCGTCGATAAAGATACTTTGGCCATGAAAATCGGCGTGGGAGCATTGGTTTTCAGTGAACTTAAGAATAGACGCCTGAACGACATACGCTTTGAATGGGATAAAGCTTTAAGTTTTGAAGGCGATTCCGGCCCCTATGTGCAGAACGCCCACGTCCGGCTTTGCAGCATCCTCCGAAAAAGTGCGGAGCGATTTAACCGCCATGAGCCGGATCGCCCTGCCCAGTCTGGCACTGCCGGAATCGACTTTTCGAAGTTTTCTGAGCCGCAAACACAGGCATTAATCCGAACCTTGAGCCTTTTTCCTGATAAAATCAAGACAGCCATCGATGCCAATGACCCCATCGCCGTAGCCCAATATGTACTTGAAATTGCAGAGGGAACGCATAGTTTTCTGCATGTATGCCGCGCATTGGGCAGCGAAGCGGAAGCCGAGCGACTCTTCTTAATCGATTGCACCCGAATCACCCTTGGCCTAGCCCTTGAGATGATCGGCGTACCGGCAATCGAACAAATGTAAGTTGCAGATGGGGCTGACTAGGAAATATTTTCCTAGTGCTTACCCAGGGGTTCCATCTGAAGGTCGTTTACTTGGCCTGCTAAGATGTTTTAATTACTCGATATACAATAAAAAAGGAAGTCAGGAATTCCTGACCTCCTCTAAGCTTAGATATCACCCTCACGGGGATACCGAAGAACTACTTCTTCTTCTTGGAAGCTTTCTTAGCAACCTTTTTTGCAGCTTTCTTTGCAACCTTCTTGGTAACTTTCTTCTTGGCGGCCATGTAATCACCTCCCTCCGGCATTTAAATTATTATAAGTGATGTTTGTTACGACAGACAGTGCGGTTCGTTTTGGGTCTGTGGTTATTGACCGAAAAACGTTTCGAGAAAATTTTCTTTCCTCGAGATTGACTTCAGAATGTTTGCTTTTGATGTTCAATCTTTCCCGCTTCAACTCTTTGATGACTTAATGATAAAGTTCTTGACTTAAATAGTCAAGCAGTTATTTAAAAAAAATGAAAAAATATTTTTTCATGTGTGATCATCTCGTCGCTGCAAGCTGTCATCACAGCGTATCCGACAACTCAGAAATGAGTGTAGTCATAATTGAATCAATGAGTTGTGCGTCTTCAATTTTTTTATTCGCGGCGTCGGTAATATAAAATGCGTCCATCGCCTTGTCGGCTTCGGTAGTCAAGATGGCGCCATGGACTTGCAACTTCATCTCGCTGAGGACCTTACACACTTGGAAAAGCAATCCTATGCGGTCCGAGCAGGTGAGATCGACCGTGCTGAAATTATCAGAGATCGTGTTTGAGAACGTCACAGCGGGCTTCATACGCATGTCGCGCACTTTTTTAAAAATATTTTTCGTCTTAAAGCGCGTTCTTAAATCCTGCAATTGCGCATGCGACAATCGAGTGTTCTTCTCCAATTCTTGGACCAGGCCATGCTCCAAACTAGATCCCGATTTCCATCCTTCGGGCACGGATACAGAGAACTTATCGATTGCTTTACCATCCACACGAGTGAAAATACGGGCACTTAAAATGGAGAGATCGAGTTGGGTCAGCGTACCCGCTATGGTGAGAAGCAGAGCTTCATCATCATTTGCGACTACGGTAATCTCCCAATGGGTAGGTCTTTCGAGAATACGAACGCTAAACTTTTGTGAAACCAAGGAAGCCAGCATACCAATATGGACAATGATATCTTCCGGTGTAGTTGAAGATGCGTACTGGCGAGGCAACATCTCCAGGTGCGTGCGAACTTCGGCTTCCGAAATTCGCTTGGATACGTTCTCTATCAACTGATCTTCCAGGCTTCGCGAAGCTAAAACAGCCTGGAAAGGGCTTTGCATCTCCTCTAGCGCCCCGTCATATAACTTCTGCAGCAAGATAGCCTTCCAACTGGACCAGGCATCAGGATGCACGGAGGAGACGTCACAATAGGTCAGCACATAGAGCTTATGCAAGGTAGCTGGACTTTCCACCTTGGTAATGAAATCCCTGATAGTTTTGGGATCTTCCAAATCCCTTCTCTGAATTACCTCGTTCATAATGAGATGGTATAAAACCAAATTGGCTGCTTCCTTACATCGTGAAGCTGAGAATCCCATTTTCTCCATGAATTCGAAAATCATTTTCGCGCCGCTGATGCTGTGATTGGGGCCCACGCCCTTTCCAATATCGTGGTAGAAGCAGGCCAAGATCAGCACTTCCATGTCATTGACCAAGGAAAACGCCTTCTGGAGGGATTCCATTTGCTTATCGGTATGCTTGGCCATATAAGCCAGCTGTCGCACCACAGTGATAGTATGCTCATCCGTCGTGTAGATATGGTAAATGTCGTGCTGACTATGACAGTAGATATGGTTGAAGTCCGGAATGAGCAGTCCAATCAAGCGAACATCATTCATGCATCTGAGCATACGCCCGGCTCGTTCCGTGCTTTTGCAAAGGCGGAGGAATTCAATCAGATGCGATTTCGTGTCGAGTTCTTGGTTGCTGGATAGGATGCTGATAGCCTGTTTGAGACGAAGGATGGCGTGATGGGCATATCCAAGTTGGCGCTGATTGGATATCTCAAAATACTCCAATATCAAGCTGATATTATCCAGGAATGGGTTCCCCACTCGCGTTTTCAGGTCAAGAACGCCATCTACGGTTCTGAAATGGGAGTGATCCTTGAGTACGGAAGCTTTCGCGATTTTCTCTTTAACTTTAATCCATCGCGAGACTACGCCGGAAGTTACGCGAAGGATGGTTTTGGTATGGTGATAAAAGATTTTAAGAAAGACCTCGACTGGTTTTTGATTGTGATCCTCCTCAAAACCCAGTTCTTTAGCCACATCGGGTTGTAGGGAAAATGTGAGGTGATCGTCCTTCTTCTGCGTCATAAAATGCAAACAGCAACGTACTTGCAAGAGAAAATCGTACCCGACGCGGATATCTTCCGCCTCTTGTGGCGTTAGCAACCCTTCGCGAACCAAATCCCCGAAATCATTGCAGTTGTGTTTTACTTTTGCGATCCACATCATGGAATGGACGTCGCGCAAGCAGCCTATTCCCTCCTTAAGATTGGGTTCAAGTAGCTGCACAAGTGAGCCCAATTGATTCTTCCGAAGTTCGCGTTCCTCGATCTTGGCTTCGATCAAAGCCGAAACCCTCCAAGGGAAAAGCCTTTTGGATAATAGGTCGACAAACTTTCGGTAGAGGACGTGATTGCCTGCGACAAAGCGTTCATTGAGAAAGGATGTCCAGGTTTCAGAATCTTTGCTGGAAGCTTCCTTGCATTGGGAGATACTGCGGACTGAACTGCCCAACTGAAAGCCATAGTCCCATAAATTCTGAACCAGGTATTCGGCTTGTTCGATTTCATGCCGAGTGGGTTTTTCTGAAGTGATGATCAGCAAATCGATATCCGATTGCGGACACAACTCCATCCTGCCATAACCTCCGACAGCCACTACGCCAACCAGATTGGCCTCGTTGGGCTGCGTCATCTCAAGTTGATCCCACATCACCCGGATCAAAGTGTCGGTCATTTCACTGATAAAACGCACCGTATCTGTACCGGAGAGGCCGCTTTGATTGATAGTCCGAATTCTGCTGCGATGGCGCGCCAGAACGGACTTGACGGCAGTGATCCGCTCGGCCGGTTCACGCCGGTTGTAGCATTCGCGCAAGGAGTCGACAAAATCGCCTTGCAGGCCGAGATTGGTCAGGTATTTCTGATTCATGTGAGGTCCTCTAGGGGCGGGTAGGGCTTAACGAAGCAGGAAATTAGAAATCAAGAATCCGGAAATGAGCACGGAAACATTGGCGGCGACTACGGAAGCCATGGTCGCCCGTCCTACGCCTTCTGCGCCATGCGTGCTCGTATAACCGTAATAGCAGCCGAATAGGGAAATGATGATTCCGAATACAAAGGACTTCAAAATACCCACAAACATGTCCCAGTTGGTATAAAAGAGTCGAACACCGTACCAGAAAGATTCCGGTGCCAGGCCTTTGAACAGGGTAACCACAAATAGCGCACCCAGAATGGCGATTAAGGAGGAAAATATCGTCAGCATGGGTAACATAATCATGGCGGCAAAAAGTCGCGGTGCCATTAGAAAACGGAAGGGATTGAGGTCCAACACCTTCATAGCATCTAGTTGTTCCGTAACCGCCATAGTACCCAGTTCAGCGGTCATGGCCGCACCTACTCGACCGGAAACCACCAGGGCCGTGAGCACTGGACCGACTTCAAGCATAACCGACTTTCCTACGGCCGTACCCACATAACGAAGCGGCACATAGTCGGCAAAGTTATAGGCTGCTTGCCAAGCCGCTACTGCACCAGTGAAAATGGAGGTGAGGGCGACCAAGGGAACGGATGTGATGCCGATGAGATACATTTGTTCAACGGCAATGTGAAAGTTGCTGAAAACGGAAGGCAAACTCAAAAACATGTCCAGGGTGAACCTTAAAAATATCACAACTTGTCGCTTGGATTCCAGAAAGGCGTAGCCCAGCTTTACAATGCGTGCGTCGATGCCAGACCAAACCTTCAAGCTAAATCCTCCTCAGCGGGTCAACAGGCTCTCGTAATACTCTTCAAGGTATTTCCGTTGGGCTTGAGATAAAGATAGCCCCTTGGAGCTCTTATGAGCTTCACGCAAGATCTGGAGCAATCTCGACTCACTTACAGATTTGGTAGCCTCAGAAATTTCACCGCCAGGTCCGTGACTGGTTTCTGCTTGACGCATTTCACTCTGTCCGCGTTCCTGCATGGCATTTGAAGCATCGAGCAATCTGGATTGAAAGCGTTCTTGTTGCTGCCGCAATTCTTCCGGAGTCATCCGGCCTTGCCGCAAATCCTCTTCAAGTTGGCGGGCCTGGTCCGCCAAGCCTCGCAGTTTTTGACCCGCACCACCCTCTTCTCCCAACGCCTCCGCCAAGGATTCAAGACCTTCGCCCAGCTCCCCTTGGCGATTGGCAATCCCAGGGAGTGTTGAGGATCCCTGTCCTCCCGGTTCTCTCCCCGACTCTCCACTCTCTCCAGCTCCGGCTTGGCCTTGACCAGGTTGCCGACCTGCTAGCATGGACTTTAGCAATTGGTACGTGGCCTGATTGATTGCCATCTGCTTGCCGCTTAATCCCTGAAGTTGACTGGAAAGATCTCCGCCGGATTGGCCTTCCCCGGAGCCTCCAGGATTACTGGACGATGCACCGGACCCAGACCCAGATCCGGATCCGCTCCCTTGTCCACTACCCGACTGAGCCATTTTGATAAGTTTCAAAAGTTCGCGTGAAAGGTTTTGCGTGTACTTAAGGGTCTGGTCTGCCTTCTCGGAGGAATATAGGCGCGCCGTCTCTCGAGAGCTTACCGTTAAATTTCGGGATGCAGACATCAGGGCCGAGCCAATAAAAGGCACTTTTGCGGCAACTTGTTTCACCCGCCCATTCAGCCATTCCGAAGTTTGAGCTATGGTCGTATAAAGGCCGGCCTCATCCGCTTCCCAGCCTTCTGATCTTCGTCCAGCCGAGCCACTGCGAATCAAAATTTGCATACGGGAGAGTGCAAGAGATTCTTGAAGCAGCTCTTGCACTTCACCCATGTCCACAGAATTTTCCATGCTGGCCATAGCGTCTCCCAGCGACTGGGACATGGCACCCAATTTTTCTGAAGCAGAAGCCGCTGATTGTGCAGCCGAAGCAGAGTTTGCGGCAGAGGAGGACGGGGAATCGGATTTGGAGCTTTTTGCCAATGCTTCACGAACAGCCTGCATATCCTTCTGCACGGGTATGGCGGACATACGCTTGTTCATGTCCTGCAAGGATTTTCTGGCGGACGCCTGAGCAGCGAAATCCGCCAACGCTTTTTGAGTGCCTTGTTGAATGGATTTCTGCTCAGTATCTTCAGGCTTGTTCCCTTTGCCCGCTTGCAAATCCTTTGACAAACGATCTTCGCGCGATTTTAATTCTTCCAAGGCTTGTTTCAATTCTTGCATGCGTTTGCGATCCCGTAACTGTTCCAACATGGCCAACGCTCGATTTAGATTTTCCACCAATTCTGCCTGTTTTTCCAACATTTCCTTCAACTTTTGGCGCAGCTCCTCTTGATTGACCTCCTGCCCCTGCAGTTTTCGCTCCATCATTTGCCGCAAACTGTCCGGTAAAACTTCCCGCAGGAGTTCATCCACTTTTTTCATTTTCTGCATCAACTCCGGAGAGAGCATGCCGTTTTTCGCTCCCTGTTCCATATTCTTTTTAATATCCTGAGAGGCAGATTGCATATCTTGCGCCATGCGCATTTGTTCCTCAATGGCCTGATCCATCATATCGCTCTTTGCCTTAGCCTGGGTAAATTCTTCCTGCAGGTGCTTTTGCAAATCGGTTTGATTGACAATGTTGCGATCCAATTCCTTGGCTAGTTCATCCAATTGTGCCTTGGGCAGGTCAAGCGGTCCAGATGCTTTGGCTGTAGTATCGAGTTTGTTTTTGAGCGCCGCTAACTTTGCAGCTTGGTCTTTTTGGGATTTGATTAAATTATCCAGATTTTTACGACGATCCTCTATCGGAAGAAAGCCCTGGTTGCCCTTAGGCATTGCCGGTTCATTTCGCTTCAGCTCAGTTTGTAATTCTTTTGAGGCCTCTTTTACTTCGGCCAAATTCTTGGACCTAGGCTCGGAACGTTCGTTCCCCATGGCCTTGTTCTTTTCGCTACCAACTGGCTTTGCGAATTTTTCGGATTTTTCCGCCATTTGTTGCAGCATCGCCAGCACCATTTCCATGCGTCTCAAATGATCGTGCGGATCTTCAACCATAATTCGGTTGACCTCATATTCGGCGAGCATGGGTGGGCCCTCTTCCGGTGGCGCTTGCTTTTCCCGTTCCAGCTTTCTTTCCAGTTGCTTTTCTCTTTGCAGCGCACTCTTTAGACTGGCTACCGCGCTTTGTTCCCGTTTATGCGTGGCCGACACCAGCTCTTGTATCGTACGCATTCGCAAAATTCTGGCGCTGGATTTTCCTGATTTAGGGCCATTGACAGTATCGTTGTCGACGGCAACCAGGTGAAACTCTACTTCATTATCGGCCTGGAGATGCAAGGAAGTCATATCCCAAGTGGCTTCCACCAAACCGGAATGGGCCAGGGACAACCAGTCGCGACAATCTCTTTGACCTTCGGATGTTGCGCCACCTCCCGAGCGAACCTTTCCATCTGCGAGCACCCGGTAGACAAGGCGGAGTGCGGATATTCCAAAGTCATCCTTGACCCTGAAAATCAGCGGGAGCATCGCATCTCGATCCAAAGCAGTATCTTCAGCCGGTGAAACCAGCACCACTTCTGGGGCCAAATCCGGAATAAGGTCCACTCTACTGGGCAAGGCTGGAGTCGACTGGACCCCAACCTCATCCGCTAGTCCAAAGGAATACTCCGTTGCCTTGCGAATGGTTTTCATAAAGTGAAACTCACGGCCAGACCCCAAATTTTCGGCCTCTGAGGTAGAGCGTGTAGCAGAGTCGGTATCCCGATTTTGAAATCGGAGGGTTAAGGATTTTAAATTGCGCTCGGAGGCCAGCTTCCAAGTGACTTGCGTTCCCGGTAGCACCGAAAAGTGTGTCACTCCCACTGGTAAGGTGTCTACATGCAAATGAGTATAACCGGGAGGCATGAGGATGGCCTGCACATGTGCCAAAAATGGTCGCGGACGTACCTGGAAACGAATAGTGGCGCTATGCCCATTTGCACCTGCGAAATACAGATTGAAGTCGTCATTTGCCGGGCCAAAGGAAAAATCGAAATGGCCATCATTCGTTAGGTTCAATGGGTAGCGAGTCTCGCTGCCTTTGCTTTGGACATAGGCGTAAATGGTTTGGTCTGCTAAAACATGCAGAACGGATCCCTGTACCTTTGCGGTATCTCCCTTGCCAAGAATTTGACGAGGTTCTTCCCACTGGAAACGCAATATCGGCAGCCCCTGGAGCGCTGACCAAGGTCTCGAGACTCGATGCATAAACTCCAACGGCTGGTGAGAAAGAAAAGCTGATGCGACCAAACTGCTAAGTGCAAATGCAAGCGGCAGTAGTTTTCGCAAAGGCAACAGTGTGGGACGCGGCAAACTTAAGGTTGGAAGGACCGACGCATAGAGGTGATCCAATTGTTGAATGGTTTCTTTTCCATGATTGCCCAAGGAAAGACTGGTGCGGAAAGGATCCGGAGTGAAGGGATTGGCGCGATCCAATTCCTGAGCGACTTGATCCTGTTTATTAGCCGGTCGCGACCGTTGAAACAGGTACGCGACAGGCAAAGCCAAATAGATAACGTAAGACCAAGCCAAGGCTAAAAGCAAGTTCGGAGAAAGCGGATAATGAATGGAAAACCAGCCCAGAACAGTAAGAATGAACGAATGAACGATAATCAGCAACCAGGCCGTTTGCAATGTAGCTGTTCCCACGCGACGGCGACGGTACCGCTTAAGCAGTTTGGAAAGTGCTTGGAGTTTATCCATCGCTTCAGACATCACGGTTTCCGAAATCAAAACCCATAGGGATCAAGGCTCGGCCTCGGGCCTAGCCCCTTGCAGAAACCAAGCGACAACATTGACACCCATACGCAATGCGGTTTCATGGAGTTCCGGCCCATCCTTGTGCACATCTAAATCTTCCCAGCCGTTACCGAGGTCGCTTTCATAGCTATAGAATACCACGGTTCGTCCTTCTACGACTATTCCATATGCTGTCGCAGGCTTTCCATCATGCTGGTGAATTTTGGGCAAGCCCTGTGGAAATTTATGATAGGCTTTGAATACGGGATGATGCAATCCCATGGGCACCATTGGGTGATTGGGAAAAAGGATTTTCATTTCGCGGCGGAAGGAGGTGTCCATGCCATAATTATCATCTGCAAAGAGGAGTCCTCCCCTCAAAAGGTACTCGCGCAGAACCTTGCGTTCCTCTTCCGCGAACGCCACATTGCCATGTCCGGTCATGAACAGAATGGGATAGGCATAAAGATTGCCGTCGAGAAGACCAACGGATTTTTCTTCCTCGCAGGCAGTAAGCCCCAGGTCCGATTGTAACCGTTTAGAAAGATTTACTAGCATCGTTGGACCCGCGTACCAATCCCCTCCCCCTCCATATTTTAACCGGGCAACGGCCCAGCATTTTTCTGAAGCGTTGGAAGTTAAGCGGTTAGTAGGTGGAGATGCGGCAGGCTGGACAATTGTTGATTTGGGATTCGCGCCTGCAAGAGCCGTAATCAGGCACAATCCCAAAAGAGCAATTCGACTGTACATCAAAGACAATTTAGCAAGATGAGACCTCATAACATTCTTAAGGTTGGCGCATTACAATCACGGAAAGCTTCTCTTTATGCCCTTAGGCCGGTGATGGCCCCACAAGATGTCATATGTCCAATAATTTCCCATCACCTTCTTAACGTAGTCACGGGTTTCCCAATAACTGATATCCTCGACCATTAGTTCCAATGATTTTCCATTCGCGGCCGTTTGCCACCTTTTGGTAGCTTCGGGACCGGCATTATAATTGGCCAAGACGAAGTAGGGATTTTGCTGATACTCGCCTTGTAATTCCTTAAGATACGCGATACCCAATTTGATGTTGATGTCCGCATCAACCAAAGAATAAGGATTGAATTCCTTTAGGCCCTCCCGCATGGCGATTGATTTTCCTGTTGCCGGCATCATTTGCATCAAACCTACAGCTCCGACTCCAGATTTAATTTCGCGATCAAATCCGGATTCTTGGCGCATCAATGCATAAACAAAAGCCGGCTCTACCCTTTTTTGCGCCGAATACCTTTGTACAGAACGGTCATAGGGTCGCGGGAAAATAAGCCGTAAAACTTCTTTAGGCGCATATCCCCATCGATCGGGTGCAATTTTATAACTCAGCTGCAATCCAAGCCGGTAGGATTCACGCCACAGTTGCCGATCCTGGAACTTCCTGGCATAAACATACAGCAGCCACGGATTGGATTTGATTTTGGCGGGAAAAGTTTGCAAGGTGAGCAAGGCCAGGGTGTCCAGTTTAAATTGCAAGAGCTTGCCAATACCCAAATAGGCACTTTCATAGTCATGATCGAGCCTTTGCCGGTAACCGGACATCTCCTGTTTCATCCAGGACGCGATGCCTTCCGCCGTCGACGGCGCAAAATGTCGTGATACGTCCAAAGTATCGGGCCCAGCTCCGCGAGAGGCGAGTAGCTGGTGGGCCAGATGCCCATAAAAATGGAACGGATATTTTTCAGACAGCTCAATCCAAATATTTTTTGCGCCTACGCTGTCTCCCGTGGCCTCCTGCGAACGAGCTTCCCAGAAAAGTGCCGCCGAAAAGGCATTGGAATTCACCTGGGTCCGAACGGCCCTAAAGGCTTGCAATGCAGCGCCCATATTGCCGGCCTTGAACTGGCACATACCCACCCGGAAATTGGCCCAATCGCCACGTTTGTTGCCGCTAAAATCCGCTAATTGCCGATAGTAAAACTCCGTCGCCTCAACATAATTTCCCTGTGACTCCAATTCCCAAGCACGCAGCCAATAAATTTCCGAAGTCTTGTCTTGCTTGGGGAATTTTTCCAAATATCGATCATACCAAACCAAGGCTTTTTTAGGCTCTTGCAGGCGATCATAACAACGCGCAATTTGCAGGAGCGCTTCCGGAGTATCCCCGTAATTCTCGATATATTTCAGGTAGGTGGCGATGGCATTTCGGTAATCTTTAACCCGGAAATGGAAGTTGGCAAAATAGCCGTGCAGCACCTGTTTCTCGGCTTTGCCTGGAACCAGTTTCAGCATGGCTTCACAACGAGCGATGGCTTGAGCATAGAGACCCAGCTTGCTTTCTAGGTCCAATAAGAGATTCTGCAGTTCCCAATTACCTTGGCCAGGTAAAATACTGGGTGCCAGCTTTTGATAGAGAGAATCGAGCCGACGATCGGCCGGAGCCAACTGAACAATCCTTTTGATCCATTCTTCAAAGCCTGTCACGGACCCTTTAAATCCCTGCAGTTCAAGTTGGTCATAGAGAAAGTTGACCTTTACACCGCTCGAAATTGAAGCTTGGATGACCTGGGAATAGAATTGCATTTTAGCCGAGTCCGTCGGCATGGTCAGCGGAAAAATTTTTATACGGAAGTTGAACAGATAGCTTTGCCAAACACTACCCCCCACCCATTTCAAGGCTCCTGCCAATACACTGTCTGCGTGTACAAAATCCTTTTCACCGGTAAATGCGTTGGCCAAAAGAACGGCTTTATAGACTTGCGCGAGCCGCTCGGTTGGTTCCGTCTTGAGTATTGCCTTGCGGGCCTTGGAAAAATCCTTTTTGTCCAGGGCCACTACCGCTTTCAATATAAGGGCCTGAAAAGTTTTTACCTGGGCTTGGGTTGGCGTTCGCATAACAAAGGGAAGTGCGTTTACTGGGATAACCGCCCCGGAATCGGCTTCCGCCTGTGCCAAGCTGTCTTCATTTGCGTTAGTTAGGTTGCCCTTACGCAGAAGAGAATCCACGACAACGCGTAAGGACTTGTGACTCAAGCTGGAATCATGGGCTAGAGTAACGGTGTCTGAGGCGGGTTGCGACAGAGTATCCGATTTAATGACGGGCTGCGCCCCGTGCATAAAAGTGGAGTCCATTGGCAAGGCGGCCAGTGAACCCAGGCTTATACAGACCAATATTCCAAGCCTGACCGCTTGACTAACCGTTGGGACTCGTCTTTTCATCTCTACAAAAAATTACTAATCCCACCCCCTGAAAGTGGCCGTACCTAAATCTGGGTTACCGCTTTCCAAATATTTTTCGGATACCCAAATCACCGAGCTTAGCGGAATAGCGAACGCGGAGGTATTCGCTGATTTCAGCCGCGGTAGTCAACTTGATGACGGTTGCGCTGCAAATTCGGGCATCCTCAAATGAGAGGGAGCGGATAAGCTTCTTCATTTCCAACAGGGCGCCTGGGCCCATGGAAAGTTCATCGACGCCAAGGCCAATGAGCACAATCGCCGCCATGGGATCACCAGCCATCTCTCCGCAAACGCAAACCGAAATGCCATGGCGCCTGGCCGCCTCGATTACGAACTTAATTTGACGCCACACTGCCGGAGAATTGGGTTCGAAGAGTTCAGCGATTTTTTCGTTGGCCCGATCCACGGCCAAGGTAAACTGGATAAGGTCGTTGGTGCCGATGCTGAAAAAGTCGACTTCGCGAGCCAGCTCCTCCGCCATAACTACGGCAGAAGGCACTTCCACCATACATCCGATTTCCAGTCGGGTATTGTAGGGAATACCTTTCTCGTCCAGTTCGTTACGCAGCCCTTTCAGGAGCTCCTTGGTGGCCCTGATTTCCCATAAATTGGATATCATTGGAAACATTAAGCGGATATTGCTGTAGGCGGAAGCGCGCAGTACGGCCCGTAATTGTGTTTTAAAAATTTCCGGGTTGTCCAGGCAAACTCTAATGGACCGCCAACCCATATATGGATTGAATTCACCCGCCATCTTAAGCGCCGGAACCAGCTTGTCACCACCGGCATCAAGGGTTCGGATAGTCACGGCCCTAGGACTCATCCGTTCGCCGATATATTTATAAGCCTGGTATTGCTCTTCCTCGTTAGGCATGTCTTCGCGCGTTAAAAAGAGGAATTCAGAGCGGTATAAACCCACTGCATCGGCACCGTATTGAATGACGCTTTCCACTTCAATGGGCAATTCGATATTGGCCGACAATTCGATGAATTTTCCATCTGTCGTTACCGCATCCAAATCGCGAAGGGCCGAAAGCTCAAGATCCATGGCAAAGCCGGCGGCTTTTTTAATCTCGTATTCCTTGATGTCCCGTAGCGAAGGATTGAGAATGATAACGCCCGCGGTACCATCCAGAATGACGGTTTGTCCCGGCTCGATTTCCAATCCCGATAGGCTGATGCCGGAGACAGCCGGAATTTCCAAGGACCGCGCCAAGATGGAGACATGGGAAGTTTTTCCCCCAACCTCGGTGGTAATACCCAATGTATTTTTTCGATTGAATTGGGAAAGCACAGAAGGCGTCAAATTACGCGTCATGACAATGACGGGTTCTGGTGTTTCCAAGTAGGAAAGATTGTTCTCACTGAGCATCAAGATATCGATGACACGGGTGGCCACATCACGAAGGTCGCTCATATGGTCCTTGAGAAAGCCTCCCGACACCGTTTCAAATCGCTCGGCAAGTGCATTGATGCGGCTACTGTAGGCATGTTCGGCATTGCACTGGTTTTGGCGAATGTCAACCAGTACGGTGTCCAGAATTTCACTATCCTGGAGCATCATGATGTGGGTATCAAAAATACGCGCTTCGTACTCACCGACATCGGCGGTGATGCGGGTTTTGATAGCTAAAATTTCTTTTTGAGCCTTGTCCAAAGCCCTTCTTAGCCGGGCTATTTCCTGCTCGACTTTTTCCGGGGGTATGGCCCGGCGCTTAACCACCCGATCTTCCGGCTGGAGCAGGAATGCCGGTCCAATGGCAAACCCTGGTGATGCGGGAACGCCCTGCAAAACCAGTCGCTTAAGCTTGCTGCTTGCCACCCTATCGCTCAGTCATATTTAAACTTGGAAAGAAATAATTCTTCTATCGCCTTCAGCGCATCCGCTTCATCCGGGCCTTCGGTTTCAACAACTATGTTGGCACCAGGTTCGGCGGCCAGCAGCATGATGTTCATGATACTTTTGGCATTGGCGCGCATACCATCCTTGATAAAAATGACCTGGCACTGGAATTGGCTGGCCGTTTCCACGATTAGGGCGGCTGGCCGCGCATGTATCCCGGAGTCGTTGGTTACGGTAAGTTCAATAGTGACCATGGCTTTTAAATTCCTTCTTTAAATTGAATCGAAACGGATGCCATAGCTTCGGCACCGGGCGCGAGATGAATGTCCCAAATGGGTAGCAATACCGTTCCCTGGTATACCCGTTCATAACCGCTTTCACTTTGACTTACGGTTTCAATGGCATCCCGCCAGAAACCGGTGGCATCACCGGATTTTATTTCCGCCTTAAGCCTGAGCCATTCGTCCGCAATCGTCACGTTTTTAACCCCTAGCATTTCCCCATGGGAAGCCAAAATATCTTGGGAATCGTTCCATTTAATATAACGATCCGGCGCATTGCCCGCCAGTAGGCAAAATAGGGTTTCGCAACCAAAGCGGAATGTTGCATCATCACTATCTACCCCATTTCCAACTTGGGCAATGGCCATGTTGGTAAAACGCCATTCCACGCGCAAGTTTGGCGAATTCTTCTGCAACATCACTCTTTTATCCACTCGAAGCGATGGCGATCCATTCAAGTGGGTGGCGATCCCCAAAAATCGAATCTCTGATTCTTCGTCTCTACGCTGCAAGGTGACTTCCTTAGCTGCAAATACATAGGTGGAGGTGTACCGCTGTCCGGCATATTCCGCAAAGGAAGTGTCCGGAGCCATAAAAACATCGGAAAAGGAACGCCGAATCTTACCATCGTAAATCAGGTACTGACTTAGGTTGGATTCTTTTTCTGCCAATTGGTTTTCAAGCTTGGTTCCCGCTTCGCCATTCCCACCCAATTGTTGATGATAGGATTCAAAGCGCCGCGTGAGAGTATCGCACAAATTAATATTCGTAGCCTTCAGCCAGAATTGATCCATTTCACCCTGATGACTCAAGCTGAGAAACACCTGCCGTGAATTCAAGGTGTATTCCGGTTTGCCATCACAATTCCAATCCAGTACCTCCCACTCCGGTTCTTGATTACCCGAGGGTAAAGCCGAATCCAGTAAACATTGGGCCTGGATTAGGTTTCGGTAAAGCGCGAAGCGGAGATGCGGCAAATACAAACCGCCGAATACGCCATGCCAATAAGCGCAATTGCATTGCGACTGCCAAAGATGGTTTTGAGCTTCAACGAGCACAGCAGCGGGCAAGGCGCCCTGCAGCTTTGCCCACAGTTTTCCCAGTCGAATTCCCTGCTTGTGAATTTGATTGCTTTCGGAATATTTATTGAAGAAATTCCGCCAAAATGTGCCGCGTAAAAACTTAGTTGCTTCAGGTCCTTGCGCCTCATCCAGTGCCTTATAGGCCTTACGGAACTTAAGGGTATCTTGCGCGTCCTGGGCCCAGATCATCATTTCCTGATAGGAAGCCGGTGGCAAGTACACCAATCCGAGATTTTTTTCCGGCTTTAGGCCCACCTCCAGAGGTGAGATTCTAATCCGGTCTGCAAGTCCTTCCACTCTTTCAAAAAATCTGTGCAGCCAACGATCCGTATACACGGTATTGAACGTTCCAGGCCAATCGCCGAATTTTTCTCCATCATCCCCAAAAACCACTTGCACATCAGCTGGCTTGTCCATGGCCAGCAAGGCATCGATGACTTCATCGACGGGACGAAAAGGAATGTAATCGCGAATCACATCGTGAATTGGGAACAACTTCAAGGTATGCCCTTGATCTTCGGACAGAAAATACCCGTCCATGCCGGAATCGACTTTACCGACCATTTTAAAATGACTGCCATCCAAGAGAACGTATTCAATCCCAGCTTCGGAAATGGGCTTAACTAAAGTGGGTTCCCAAACCCGTTCCGCCAGCCAAATACCTTTGGGTGTCGTCCCAAAAAGCCTGCGCACGGCCTCCTGTAATTTTCGGAGTTGGCCCAGCTTATCCACATCGGAAATAACGGGCAAAATCGGCTCATAAAATCCGCCTCCCAGAATTTCCAATTGTCCCCGCTCCACGAGCATCCGCAGGTTTCGAAGGTATTCCGGACGACGCGACTCCAGCCAATCGAGCAGAATCCCCGAGAAATGCATGCTCATGCGAATGCGGGGATGATCGATTAAGACTTTCAGAAAGGGCTGATACGCCCTGTCGAAGGCCCGTTCAAAGATAAAATCGAAATTGCCCACCGGTTGGTGGTTGTGAATGGCCCAATGCAGATGAATCATGAAAGCGCTTTCAGAAAAGATTCACATTAACGTCCAAACCCTTTTTCTCAATATGACGGAATAAGGAATCGGCGCTAGTGAGTGTGGATCTCAGCTCGAAGTAAAAAGTGGAATCGTTCAGCATGGCGCCCAGCGGGCTCTTATCCGAATTCACCTTGGCTAATAGTCGGTTCATTTCATCCGCAACCCGGTCCGCTTTTTCCACCACATCCCGCAACTTGGAAGAAACTTCCTGTCCATTCTGGATGATATTCTTAACAGGTACTTCCTGGTCGCGCAGCAGAATATGCACCCTTGCACTGGCATCTTCCAAATTACTCAGGCTATGCCTCACTTTAGGATCGACATCGTGTAAAAAAGCTCCCAGCCTCGAGCTCAAGTCTTCCGTCTGTTTGACAACGGTGTTAAACGAGGCCACGAATTCGGGCTTGCCCACCGTGCTGTCCATAACCGCTCGCAAAGATTTGACCATCACTTCGGATTCCACAAAAACCTCTCCAGCGACGCCCATAGCCTCCGCAATTCCGGCATCCAGTCGACCTTCCAAATCCGCACCTGTCGCGTAGTATTCCGTGGATCGACCAAGCAGAATTCCTATCTGACGTTCACCCATCAAACCGATATTTTGAATGCGCACTTCCGAATCCTTGGGAAGCTTAATGCCGTGGTCGAGCTGCAACCTCACACGAACACGATTTCCATTTAACTCAATACCTTGTACCTTGCCCATTTTGACGCCATTAATTTTAACTGGATCGCCGTCTTGCAAAGTCGAGACTTGATCGAAATTGGCGTGATAATTATCCGTTTTTCGACCGGGAACCGTTTCCTTGAGGAAAAAAACACCGACCAGTAGGATGACTAGGGACAGAAATACAAAAAGTCCCACAACAATGTTGTTTTTTTTATTGGTCATTGGCTTTTGCCGATACAGAGGCAAAGATGCAAGTTGAGTCTCATGCTTCCTCTATTATCGCAAATATAGAAAGATTCGCCAATCAATAAGTTGAGTTTGAGTCGCTTACTCGTAAACTTCTGTCGATAATCGCGTCAATGCGTTCAAGCGACTCTTGTTCTTCATGGTTTCAATCAGCTTCTCATTGAAAAGTTTAGCGGCGTCAATACCATTCATTTTCAGTAGCATATTCATGGCGATGACCTCCGAGATCACCGTAATGTTCTTCCCGGGCGAAATGGGAATAATGACTTTTGAAACCGGTACCCCGATTACGTCGGTGTTGAGTGGATCCAGACCGGTCCGCTCATAGTTTTCACCCTCGCGCCATTTCTGGAGTTCCACCACTACTTCCACCTTTTTGGTATTGCGAATGGCGCGAATCCCAAAAAGTTTTCCCACATCTACAATACCAATGCCCCGAATTTCCATGTGGTGCCCGAGGATTTTATTGCCCTTACCAATAATGGAATGTCCCTTTCGGATCAAATGGACGATATCATCCGCCACTAGACGATGACCGCGCTCGACCAAATCCAGAACACACTCGCTCTTACCCACCCCACTTTCCCCGATATACAGCATTCCCACTCCATACACATCGACCAGGGAAGCATGCACCGAGCAATACGGCGCGAACCAGTCTTCAAGGATATCCTGCACTTCCGTACAGAATTCCAGAGTTTCCCGCGAAGTGGTGATGATGGGAATGTTTTGACTCAAGCTCATTTGCAGGAGCTCGTCGTGCAGTCCAGCGTTGTGGGTCAGAACCCAAAGTGGAGAACGATAGTCTTGCAGTCGGGCGAAAATTTCCTTGCGTTTTTCCGGTCCCACCGATTCCAAAAAGGACCATTCCGTGGTGCCGATGATTTGAACGCGTTGATACGAGTAGACACCGGTGAAACCCGCCAACGCCAAACCGGGTCGATGCAGATTGGCTTCAATAATTTCAGTACCAAGGGTGGATTCCGGTGTTTTAAGATTCAAGGACAACTCGTCCTTAAACTGATAATAGAAATCCCTCACGGGGAGGGATCTCTTGCGGTTTATTTCAAGTCGATTGAATTCAATGCTATCGGCCAAACTGGACTTTACTCCTATTCCGTCACGAGTTCAGAAGTCGGAACGGACTTATGGTCTTTCAATTTTTCATTCTGTTTTTTGAGCTGTCGCTCCACTTTTTCCAACATGGCCTCGATGGCTTTATACATGTTGTCTTCCTCGGCATGGGCACATACCGTCTTATCTAGAATTTTTACGACGATTTCCGCCCTCCGGACACCACTTTTTTCAGCATCCAGGATAACGTGGGCTCCCGAAATGGAGTCGTTGAATTTTTCAATTTGGTCAAGGCTTTCCTTGATGCTGGCATGAAGCTGAGGGGAGGCGTGGAAGTGCCGGGCTGTAATTTGGATCTTCATGAATGGACTCCTTTGAAGTTAAGGGCCTTATCCCACTTCTGGTGGTGGCCGCCTAATGGTTAAACTACATTATTGGTCCGATGGAAATCACACTCATTTTGTGTCCTTTTGCCACGAGCATGATATTTATTTTACTCGCCACCCTAACACCTTGTCAAGTCAATATTTCCAGCAAATAAACGCGTTCCAAATTGAGTTTTCTGCGGGATTCTGTACTGAATTCGCTTTGAGAGCTTGCCTAATACGCCTTCAGTACCGTTTTCGCAGTCTGGCAGGGAGAATTTCCAATTGGTCCCGATACTTAGCAACCGTCCGTCTCGCCACGTCCAATTCCTTAGCCTTCAAAATCTCGACTATTTTTTGGTCGCTAAGCGGTTTTTTCGGGTCTTCGGACTCAATCAACTTTTTTATTTCGTCCTTGGTGGTGACGGAAGAAACTTCCCGCCCGTCGGATTGGGTGACTCCGGCCGTGAAGAAATACTTGAGTTCAAAAATCCCATGGCTGGTCTGCACATATTTCCCGTTGGTCACACGGCTTACCGTGGAAATATGCATGCTGATCTTGTCCGCCACGTCTTGTAATATGAGCGGGCGAAGGTAGGTTGGCCCAATCTTGAAGAAATCAGGCTGACTTTCAATAATGGCCTGCATCACCTTAAGCATAGTGGATTTTCGCTGCTCAATTGCCCGGATCAGCCAAGTTGCCGAATTCAGTTTCTCGCGCACGTATTTCTTTTCGTCCGTGCTGGCCTTACTTCCTTTTTTTAACAGTTCAGCGTAGGCCCGGGAAACCTTCAACGACGGAACGGTGCGGTCATTGAGCATTAAAACTAGTTCCTCTTCGACTTCCTCTACAATTAAATCCGGAGTGACAGGATTGGCCACCGTCGAACTGACTAACCTTCCGGGATGGGGTTCGAGTGAGCCAATTTCCTTCATGGCGGCTTGCACCTGTTCGGGAAGCACTTCAAATTTTTTGGCGATATTCGCCACTTTGAGTTTTTCCAAGAGGTCGAATTCTTCTTCCACAATCCGCGTAGCCAAAGGGCTTAGGCGGCCATACCGATAAATTTGCAAAAGCAGGCATTCCCGAAGGTTACGCGCTCCTATACCAGCTGGGTCCATGCTTTGCAGCACATGGAAAGCTTCGCGAACTTCATGGCTTGCCGTATCCAAATGGATGGACCCGTCAATAATTCCTTGGATTTCCTGTATGTAGGGGTTGGCTTCATTGGCGGCCTGGGCTTTTTTCTCCATGCCACCCAATTCACGGGAACGGAGTTCACGCGCCCGGCTCCCTAAATCATCGGCTTTTTGCAGAGCGTCCCGGGCGGCAATTCCTGCTTCATCCAACTCTTTAACTTTACCACGAACCTTCTCCACCTCTTCCCCATTTTGGGCAGCTGGATCATGCACTTCGGGAACCAAATATCCCCGGTCATCTAAACTATTGATCAAATAATCAACCAAGGCCGCCACGCGTGCGGGCACCAACCTATCCTGTAGTTGGCTGAGCAGGTAGTCTTGCAAAGATTTTGCATAGACAGGCACACGCTCGAAGCGTTCATCAGGGCTTTCCAGTTCTTCCGATCGCTTATTCCCGTGATCGAATCCCTCCTCTAAATAACTTTCCCAATCGATTTCCTTGGGGTCTTTTGGCTCGTCCAAAGACGGGGACTCTGAACGCAATTCTTCTGCCGTTTGGCTGGCTTCGTTGGAGGTGTCACCGGAAGGCGCCTCCCCTTCCCCAGGGTTGGAATCCTCAATTTCATCGCCCTCTTCAACGGGTTCTAATAGCGGGTTGGTTTCCAGCTCCTGCTTGACAACCATTTCCAGTTCCAGCGAATTCATTTGTAGGAGCTTTAGGGATTGGATCATCTGAGGCGAGAGCTTTTGCTCCATGCCAACGTGCAGATTAAGATCAAGTCCAAAATTCATGTATGCACCATCATCCTAATGAAAACGATTTACCCAAGTAAATGCGTCTGGCTTCTTCGTCCTGGGCCAAATGCTCCGCCGAGCCCTCTACCAACACTTTGCCTTCAAACATAATATAGGCCCGATTGGTAGTCGCCAAAGTCTCTCGAACGCTATGGTCCGTGATCAATATCCCCATTCCCTTATCCCTTAAATTAAAAATAACCGACTGGATATCTTCTACGGCAATGGGATCTATACCGGCGAAGGGCTCATCGAGCAAAAGGAATTTCGGCTTGGTCGTCAATGCACGGGCAATTTCCAAGCGGCGGCGTTCACCGCCACTCAAGGTATAGGCTTTGTGTTTTCGCAAATGAGCAATCTTGAACTCTTCCATGAGTCTTTCCGTTTCGAGCTTCTGCTCCGACCGCGATATGGGCCGTGTCTGCAGTATGGCGAGAATATTTTCCTCCACGGTCAGTTTACGAAAGACGGATGTCTCTTGGGGCAGGTAACCCAGCCCCCGGCGGGCCCGTTTGTACATGGGCATAGTCGAGACATTTTCTTCCCCGATATATATTCTACCCGAATTCGCACGAATCATGCCTACAATCATGTAAAAGGACGTTGTCTTACCCGCGCCGTTTGGACCCAAAAGTCCCACAACCTCACCTTGGTTGACATTAAAACTCACCCCGTCCACAACTCTGCGGCCATTGTAAATTTTTACGAGCGATTCCGCAATAATTTGCACTATTTCTTCCTCCATGTACTTGGAACAGGATTTGAATCGGACGGACCGGGAGGCCGCTTGGTAGCCGGCAATTTGGCATGCGCGCCGGCTCGCTCGCCATAATAGGTGCCCTTGGCTTCGCCTTTGACTTGTACCTCGTCTATCTTACCTGACTTGAAAGCAAAATCGATGGTATCTCCTTCCGCATCATTGCGACCCTTGAGGCGCTTTTGTTCGAAATGATAATAGGAGGTCTTGGCCCTTCCCAAGACATTTGCGCTTCTGATCTGTTTGCCGGCAAAACGCAAGACCATGTACTCGCCACTCATTTTGTTGACGTACTCGGGCTTATCCTGATCAAAGTAGGCCCCAGTAGCATTTCTAAACACCTGCACACTATCGATGGCTTTGTCCTTAAAAGTAAGGAAGAGCGAATCGCCATTAAGGTCCGATTGCCGGGCCGAGCTGGTATCTGTGGCCGGTTCCACGGAATGCGCCTGCGCCGAACCCTTAACCAGTAGGCTGCGAATTTCCTCCCCATGCATCCCCAACCGCATAACCAAACCTTTGACTTGGTTGTCATCAACCAACACCAACGGTTCTCCAATTAAAAAAAGCGAATCAGCCGCGTCATGGTATTCGGCCTTTTTACAAGTGATCCGAAGCTTATCCCGGTTGATGCGGACCTTGCCATCAGCAATAGCTATTTGCGTAGAGTCATCGTAGGTCATGACCTCGCCAAAGATGCTCAAGGTATCCCGTTTAGATAATTTCGATTTCGCAGCCAGTGAATCCGAGCTGTCGGACGAAGCATAAAAGCGCCGCAGGATGGGATCGCCGGTTAGGGTGGTGAGATGTTTGTATCGTTTGTAAACAATGCTTTTTCCGGAGGCTTCCACCTCGCCGCTGCTGTCCCGCATGAACACATGACCTTCCGCCATGGCTTCACCACGGTTCTTATCATAGTTGCCGCCATCGCCTGTCAGTACCGCTCCGCGCTGGACAATTTTAATACCGGACTCGCAATAAACGATGTTCCTGTCCTTAAGCCAAACGGCCCGCTCGGTTTCCAATTTTAAGGTGCCATGCCTAAAGCGCACTTTTCCACTTAGGACATACTCACCGCGGCTGCGGTACCCTTCAAATCGGTCGGCATTTTCCATGATCAAGGGCTCATTTTTTTCCAGTGCGGGTTTGCCCCCTTCCAGTGACGCACCGGAAGAGTTTGGAAAAAATAATACGCCCAAAAGTTGCAGTAGCAGCAGAAGCCATTTCGGCCGATAGAAAGTTTGACCGGGTGAGTCCATCATCGTGTAGACTCCGGAACAACGGATTTCGTTGCGGGTACAGAAAGG
>JAYSRH010000348.1:0-8379 GCA_043721115.1 Fibrobacteria bacterium
AACATGAGTCATGAAATCCGCACACCGCTGAACGGTGTCTTAGGCATGTCTAACCTGCTTCTCAAATCAGAATTGGGGGTCGATCAAAAGGAGCTGGTCCAAGCCATTCATGTTTCCGGTCTCGATTTGATGACGATCATCGGCGATGTTCTCGATTTGTCCAAAATCGAGGCTGGGAAAATGCGGTTGGAGCTTAGCCCATTTAATCTTAGTGAATGGATCGGTTTGGCTTTGCGACCCTTTAAGCACGAGGCCAAGCAAAAGCAGTTAAAACTGACGACGGAAGTTTCCCCTGATATGCCGGTGCATTTGAATGGGGATCCCAATCGGGTTAAACAGATCATAAATAATCTAATCGGCAACGCTCTGAAATTCACGCATACAGGTGGCGTGCATTTGAAAGTATGGGCGGAAAGTCCGGCACCCATGAAGGAAACCGAAAAAAAGATAGTCTTGGTTCATTTTGAAATTAGGGATTCCGGAATTGGGATTTCGGAAGTCGAACGCGAAAAAATATTTCAACCCTTCTCCCAAGCTGATGAATCTTCGGCAAGAAGTTACGGGGGCACGGGGTTGGGACTTTTCCTTTCCAAGCAAATCGTGGAAATGATGGGGGGTAGCATTGGTTTTCAAAGTCAACTTGGCCTGGGCAGTGTCTTTTCCTTTCAAATACCATTTGTACAGACCGAGAAATCAGAAATTTCCCATTTAGAAAAGTCTCAAGCGGCCATTGTATTGCCCTCACCCAAAGACCTGAGATTGTTAATCGTGGAAGACCACCCTTTAAATCAAAAAGTACTTGCGGGCTTTCTCGCTTATTTAAACTACCACATTGACGCGGTGGGCAGTGGACAGGAAGCCGTTGAGGCATGCTCAGACCTGCCATACCCACTGATATTTATGGATTGTCACATGCCGGGAATGGACGGATTTACGACTACAAAATCCTTACGTCGTCTTCCGCTAGTCGGCGAGCGCGCCATCATCATAGGCGTTACCGCAGATGCCATGCCGGGAATCCGGGGGAAATGCCTGGAAGCGGGCATGAATGATGTGTTAACCAAGCCCATTCTTTCCAAGGAGCTTAATCAAGTCCTTGCCCAATGGCTTCCAATCGTCAAACAAGTTTACCCTGCTTCCCCTGCACCGGAAAAAAATGGGGAATGGTTGGATTGCAATTATCTAAGCGAAATGGATGATTGGTTCCTGGTTCACAATCCGGATTATTGGGAACATTCCATAAAGCTCTTTAGAGATTCGGCCCAGTCGCTCATTGCAAAGATTCGCACCGCTGCATCATCCCCCGACATCCATGAAATGGAAGAATCCGCACATACGTTAAAAGGGCTTTGCCTAATGATGGGCTTAAGTCGAATGGGAAATGTGTGCCTTAAATTGGAATCCGCCAAAGATACCGACGTGGATTGGAAAGCGATGGCTTCGGATTTGGAGGACTACTTAGATCCATCGTTAAGAGAAATGAAGCAGTTTATCCTGGAAAGAAGACGCGAAGGAAAAAGTCCAAAGCATGAGGCTAACCGATAATCGGAAATCAGTACATCAGCTTTCCGCCAAAACGCGTACAAAATTTCGCTTCCCGCATTTAACCAAATGAGTGCCGACGAGGTTCACCTTGGCCTTGGCATCGGTAACCTTGACCTCATCAAAAGACACGCCCCCGTTTTCCATGAGTCTCCGGGCTTCGCCGTTGCTCTTGGCTAAGCCGGCTTTGACAAGGAGCTCCGGCAACCAGTATTCACCAGAGGGCAGTTTTAATTCCAGGATATTTTCCGGCAGCGCTTCTCCGCTATGGATTTTCCGTTCCTGAGCCGCAGCCTTTTCCGCGGCATCGGCACCGTGGTATTGACCCACAATGATGCGAGCCAACTCCCCTTTGAGATCGTTAGGATTGAGCTTCCCGGCAACAACGTCGGCCAAACGATTTTGAATGTCTTCAAGGGGCAGGTCGGTTAGCAGCTGAAAGTAACTCTCCACCTGCGTATCCGCCAGTGCATACAGTTTATGATACATGGATTGCGGGGCTTCTGTAACGCCGATATAATTGCCCAGGCTTTTGCTCATCTTTTCCTTGCCGTCTGTTCCCAGTAGAATAGGCATGAACAGCCCTACCTGCGGCTCCTTACCCAGACTGCGCTGGAGCTCGCGGCCACGGAGGACGTTGAACTTTTGATCCATGCCGCCCAGTTCCACATCGGCATCGATCATCACGGAATCGTAGGCCTGCATCATGGGATACAGAAATTCATGCAAGCTGATGGGCTGGCCGCCGCGATAACGCTTTTGGAAATCATCCCGCTCCAGCATTTGAGCCACCGTGATCTGTGACATAAGTTTGGTCGTCTCGGTAAAGGAGAGCTTGGAAAACCACTCCCCATTATAAACCACCTTGGTTTTTTCCGGATCCACAATGGTAAAGAATTGCTGCTTGTAAGTTTCCGCGTTTTGCAGCACCTCTTCATGGGAAAGAATGGGCCGGGTCTTGTTTTTGCCGGAGGGGTCGCCAACCGTGGCCGTATAGTCGCCGATGATGAGAATCACCCGATGGCCCAAGTCCTGGAATTGCCGGAGTTTGCGCATGACCACGGTAAAGCCGAGGTGGATATCCGGGGCCGTGGGATCCACGCCTAGTTTAATATTCAACGGCTTACCCTTGGCAAGTTTGTTGCGAAGGTCGCCTTCATCAATGATTTCCAATGCGCCGCGGCTGATTGTCTTCCAGGCTTCTTGTTGCGACATTTCCAACCTCCGTGCTGGCCATGACGGCGAGCCTCAATGCAATTCTCAATACGGTAAGGACGCAAAGATAAAAAAAGGTACCTTTTCAGGAGGAACTGGAGCAACCTCAGGAAGCGCATGAACGCCTATCTCTATATTAAAGCCCTGCATCTCATTTCCGTGGTCAGCTGGTTCGCGGGCCTTCTGTACATCGTTCGGCTATTCATTTACCATGTAGAGGCGGATGGGCGCCCGGAGGCCGAGGCCACGGTTTTGCGTGCACAATTCACTTTGATGGAACGGCGCCTTTGGTATGGCATTTCCTGGCCAGCCATGGTTGCCACGGTTGGTTTTGGGCTTTGGCTGATGGTGCTTACCAGAGCCTGGGAAACAGGCTGGTTCCAACTCAAAATCGTGTTTTTAGCCTTGCTCATCACGTATCATTTCTTATGCGGTAAGATCCGATCCGATTTAGCCCTCGGACGTTGCCGCCTGTCCTCTATTCAGTTGCGCATTTGGAATGAAGTGGCGACACTGCTGCTTTTCGCGATAGTTTTTACGGCCGTGCTAAAAAATCCAGGGGCAGCCGGTAGAAGCATGGTCTGGGTGCTCGCAGGAGCTGGAGCGCTGGTATTCGCATTCATGCTAATACGCAAATTCAAACGACGCAGGTGATGAAAAAATTCATACTCGCATTGGACCAGGGCACTACAAGTTCCCGATCCATCCTGTACACTAGCCGCCTGGAAAAAATCGATCAGGCGCAAGAGGAATTCCCGCAGCATTTTCCGAAGCCGGGCTGGGTGGAGCATGACCCGGAAGAAATCTGGTCGTCCCAGTGGGCAACTCTTCGGACGCTCATTGAGCGAAACGGACTCAACGCCCAGAATGTCGCCGCGATCGGAATCACAAACCAACGCGAAACTTTGCTTGCCTGGGACAAGCGCACCGGACAAGCCCTGGCACCCGCCATCGTTTGGCAGGATCGTCGCACAGCCGGTTTCTGCCAGCAGCTTAAAAAAGGCGGCCATGAATCCGCAGTGCGTCGAAAAACGGGATTGTTACTCGATCCCTATTTCTCCGCCAGTAAAATGCACTGGTTGTTAAAGCAGAATGCCAAGGTGCGGGAAGCGGCCAGGGCAAAGCGATTGGCGTTTGGAACCGTGGACAGTTGGCTTATCCATAAATTGACGGGCGGTAACCGCCACGTTATCGAAGTCAGCAATGCCTCTCGCACGTTGCTCATGGACATTAGAAAACGGCAATGGGATGCGGGCTTGATGAAACTTTTCGAGATCCCGAGCCACACCCTTCCGGAAATTCTGGATTCCGATGCCTGCTTTGGTGAACTGACGGTTCCGGGTCTGGAAGGCGTACGTATCCATGGTGTCGCGGGCGATCAACAAGCGTCCCTATTCGGTCATCGCTGCTTTAAAGTCGGCAGCCTCAAAAACACCTATGGCACGGGCTGCTTTCTCCTCAAGAACATTGGTGAAAAATATCACACGCCCCCAAAAGGATTACTCGGAACCGTGGGTTGGACCCTGAAAGGCAAAACCACCTATGCGCATGAAGGCGCAGTGATGATTGGAGGAGCCGTCATCCAATTTTTACGCGACGGATTGGGCTTGATCGAGAAATCGGCGGATTCGGAAAGCTTGGCTGCCAGCTTGACATCCAATGAGGGAGTTTATTTTGTACCCGCTTTCGCAGGCCTCGGCACACCGCATTGGGATCCGGATGCTCGTGGACTCATCATCGGCCTTACGCGGGGAACGACACGCGCCCATCTTTGCCGAGCTGCCCTCGAATCCATTGCATTTCAATGCCTGGATGTATGTAAAGCTTTTGGTGGCCGCATTAGAGTTTTAAATGTCGATGGTGGGGCCACACAAAACCAGCTGCTGATGCAATTCCAAGCCGACCTTTTGAATGCCACCGTTTGTGCGCAAGCACGCCCCGAAGTCACGGCGCTGGGCGCTGCCATGTTGGCGGCTCTGGGGTGTGGCCTGATAACTTCGCCCCGCGACTTACTCAAGTTGGCACAACCCGAGCGCGGCTTTAAACCAACCATGGGTTCCGCCCATCGAAAAACATTGGTCGACCAATGGCAAAAGGCCGTCGCACGATCCAAGGGTTGGAATGCGCATGAATAATGCCTCTCAAAAATGGATTTTGGTGCTGCCGCCGGAAGGCGCGGCCCGGCAGGTAGGTGAAAAGGCCTGGGAAACCTTGTGCGCATTGTTGCCCACTGAAAGACGCAAGCTCTTTGATACCAAATCGTACTTGGATGGATTCGATGGATTGCTCAAGCAGCCCACCGATGACATGGTTGTGGATTTGGCCAATCAGGCCTTGATAGTACAAAGCTTGGATTTTGCCGCCACTCACATTCTAGTGATGGCTCTAGCACCCATTACCCGTTTCACCGTCAATCTGTTGCGTCGTCAGAACATGATCACGTTGCATTGGTTCTTTGAAGACTTTAGGCAGGCTAAATACTGGAAAGATGTTTTGCCCGCCTACCACCATTTCCTTGCCATTCAGAAAGGGCCCGTGCAAGAGGCGTGCCTGGCTAGTGGAACGCAATACCATTATCTACCTACCGCGTTCCTGCTCCCTACCCGTTCACAGATACGGCCTACCGGCGAACGCAAGAACACCATTGCTTTTATAGGGTTTCCGAGCGCATACCGCGTGCTCGTTCTGGAAACCATGGTTAATGCGGGAATCCCCGTTGCCATAGCAGGAGCCGGTTGGGAGAAATACCGTGGGCCATTGACGACCTGCCTGATAGGAACCGGTTGGTTTGGGCCTGAGCAGGCCAGCGCACTTTTGGAAGACGCAACCATCGGCCTTCACCTGCCTTCGGAAGAACCTGGACTGGATAGGGAGAATTGTCATGTCAGTCCCAGGATTTTCGATATCCTGGCGGCGGGCTGTCTGTTATTGAGTGAAGAGGCCCCGTTGATTCGCGAGACATTGCAAGGCTGTGAATACCGGACGTTTGCCAGCGTGGAAGAAGCCGTGCATTCCGCCCGTTCAGCCTTGGCTGAAAAGATTGCACCAGAATTGTTAGCCAAGAACCGTCTGCTGGTGCTTGCCAAACACACCTTTTCCAACCGGTTGGCCTATATTCTATCCCTCGGGACCTGACGCTATCCCTTGGGAATTCGAAATGATTTCAGCCCATTCGTTTCTGTGGGAATGGTTGTGCAGCAACCGCTCACGAATGCAGAAAATTCTCAGCATCCAAGGCGGCCATACAACCGGTACCCGCTGAAGTCACAGCTTGCCGGTATTTCTTGTCCTGCACATCACCGGCGGCAAACACACCAGAAACATTGGTGCGGGTAGTACCCGGTTCTGTGAGAATATAGCCCTGCTCGTCGATTTTGATCTGGCCGCCTAGAAATCCGGTATTGGGCGTATGTCCAATCGCATAGAATAAACCTTTGGCGTCCATGTAGCTTTCCTGATTGGTTTTCAAATTCTGCAGCTTGACTCTCTCCAGGCCATCATTGCCTTCGGCATCCAACAACACGGTATCCCAGATGATTTCCAATTTGGGATTCTTGAATGCCCGATCCTGCATGGCTTTACTGGCCCGCAAGCTGTCGCGACGGTGGATTAAAAAAACACGCGAAGCGAACTTGGTCAAATAGGTTGCTTCCTCAATGGCCGTATCCCCACCACCGATAACCACCAGATTTTGATTGCGAAATGTTGGCAATGCCCCATCACAAACCGCACAGGCGGAAATACCGCGCTGCCAAAGTTTAGATTCACCGGGAACATTCATCCGCTTGGCCGTAGCTCCAGTAGCCAGGATCAAGGACTTGGTTTCGATCATAGCGTCTTCGGTAAATACTTTGAACGGCTGCTGACTCAAATCCACGCGCTCGATGGTTTCGGTTCGAATCCGGGCTCCGCAATGCACGCTTTGCTGACGCATCTTATACATCAATTCCGTGCCGTCCACACTTAAGAAGCCGGGATAATTTTCAACTTCCGTAGTCGTAGTCAATTGGCCTCCGGCAGCCACACCGGCCGCCATGAATCCTTCGAACATGAGGGGATTCAGATTGGCGCGGGCTGCGTAGATGGCGGCTGTATGTCCTGCGGGACCGGAACCTATGATGACGACCTGCTCCATTTTGAATCTCCTTTTGGCTTCGCTTCAACTTCGTGTGGTTCGCTTCAATTGCGTTATCCCCTAATTTATAAACAAGTGCGAGATACCGCCCATGGGAAAGCGCAACCACCATTTAGTAGATTTTGGAATTCCGACCGCAACTCTGTATCGAGAAGCGGAATAAGTACTGGAAATCATCATGAAAACGGCGCAAATCGAGAATGTTGAAATCCATCTGGCCAACCCGGTCACCTTAGCGGTGGAGTGGATTGGCCAGGAAGAGCCGCTTACCCAATTGCTGGCTTGCTGGCTGAGCATTCATGATGGCGATCAAGCGCTTTGCCCTAGGCTGGTTGGCCATCCTGGCTTAGGCAAAACCACACTGGGCATGGCGGCCGCCAGAAAACGTGGGCAAGATGTATACATCCTCCAATGCACAGCCGATACCCGACCCGAAGACCTCATCATCACCCCCGTCCTTGGGGAAAAAGGCAATATCAAATACCAGGCTTCACCTTTGGTGACAGCCATGATCCGGGGCGGCGCTGTCATACTGGATGAAGGCAATCGCATGTCGGAAAAATCCTGGGCCTCCTTGGCGCCGCTGCTCGACGATAGACGCTCCGTGGATTCCTTAGTGGCCGGAATTAGCATCAAGGCCCATAAGGATTTCCGCTGCGTCGTCACCATGAACGATGACGACTCCACGTTTGAAATCCCCGATTACATCATGTCCCGGATCCAACCCGCCATTGAACTGCCCTTCCCCAAAGCGGAAGAGGAAGTTCGCATTTTGCGCTACAACCTGCCTACGGCCCCGGAAGACCTGCTGCGCATTTGCGTCGGCTTTCTCCAAAAAGCCCACGGACTTGATTTGCCGTATTCCATCCGCGACGGATTGAATGCCATCCGCTATTCCCAAAAGTTGAACGAGCTCAAACCGGATACTTGGGACCGTTTGTTCACAACTGCCATCGCCCAAATCCTGGGCCCAGAAGCCCTGAACATGGAAGCCCTGGCAGAACGGCGGCAACGCGACGGATTGCGACTGCCCAATATGCAATTGGGAGATTTTTTCTTTGATGAAGACAGCCCGCTGAACCCGGACCGCGATCCTCCCGGCCGAGACTAAGGGTACCACTTGGCCTTGGACAGTCCGAGCATCCGCCTCAATCCAAAAATAACCGCCTTTCCGGTGCGTCATGGAAAGGCACCCTTTGCCATGGCACTCCGAAAACTGTTGTGGCAAGAAAAGTTCGACGTCTTGGCCTTTGCATTGCCTGCGTCGCTTCAAGAGGACTCACGGGAAGCGGTTGAAGCTTTGCCGGCAATCCAGGCCGTGGTTGTGCACGTTGACGGCAGCGTGCGGGCCTATCTGCCTATGGATCCGTGTGACGCCTATATCGAAGCCTTGCGGCAAGCCAAGCAGCGGCGCATACCCATTCAATTCCTGGAAGACGACTCCCTTCTGGAAGGCCCGTTCCTCCAACCGTTGCCGGATGCCTACC
>JAYSRH010000349.1:0-3217 GCA_043721115.1 Fibrobacteria bacterium
TTCGAATTCTGGCGTTACCAAGGACTAGTTGGAAAACTTGGGTGCTCACAGATATCCAAGGCCATAACCGGGTAGGGGGGATATTGTCGCCTTCCGAGGATTTTCTCACTTGGAACAGACTTCCTAAATCAGGGGGCCAAGTCCTTTCCATTTTTAGTTCTGGACGACTTTTGGGTCGATTGATTGTGCCAATGCGGCAACTTTGAAAGGCTACTGCAGAAGCCAAAGTTGAGCTAATTTTGAAAATTCACGGATTTCATCCCACAAAACAATGAATTTGCGGGGATCTTACGCAATAAGACTTGACTGTGGAAGCGCTAAAGGTAGTTTTCAAATGCATGCAATACTTTTTCAAAACAATTCTGATAGGATGCTTGGCCATGGGGCTTAACTGTGCTTCCGCGCAGTCCAGCACTGATGCGAAAATGGAATCAGAACAGACAGTCAAACTGGATTATGCAAATCCTTATATGGAACATGCCTCACTAGCCGCTTTTTCCGTCGGATCCTTGGTTGTCGGCGGGGTTTTTTACGCGCTTCAGTCCTCGCTGCCAGGGCCGCGTGCCGGTTTTATTAAAGACGATCGGACTACTCTTGGGACCGCAGTTGGCGCGGCCGGAATCACTGCCGCAGTCGCCGGCATTGCCTATTTCTTTTATTCAGCACGCGATGTCCAACGAGCCAGGTCGTGGGATGCGCATCTTTCCGGAGGCCTTGATCCAGGGGGCAAGTTGAACGTGTCTGCCGCACTCTCGATGCCACTGCCATGATGACGGCTGAAGAATTATTTGAAAAGCTGCGCAATGTCAAAGTGAACGGAGCCTTATGCACGTATACTTTGGACAAATGCGCCTCCTTGATCCCCATGATCAATGCCATCAATGAAATCAAGCGGGCTAAAAATGCCGTCATTCTGGCCCATTCGTACGTCGCTCCAGAAATAGTTTATGGCGTCGCGGATTTCTCAGGCGACTCCTACGGATTAAGCAAAGACGCGGCGCGGACCACGGCGGATACCATTGTGTTTGCGGCGGTTCGTTTTATGGGAGAGACGGCCAAGATTCTCAATCCCGATAAGGAAGTGCTGATTCCCGGAAAGGATCCGGGCTGTAGTCTGGCGGATGCAATTACAGGAGAAGATGTGCGAGCCTTGCGACAACGCTTCCCGGACCATACCTTTGTCTGTTATATCAATACCACCGCAGAGGTCAAGGCGGAATGCGATGTGTGTGTCACCTCCTCTAACGTGTACAATATCGTCGAGGCCATTCCCAACGACAAGATTTATTTTCTGCCGGACAAACTGATGGGGAAAAATCTGCAAGAGGAAATGATCCGTCGAAATGTCATTAAAGACATTCAAATTTTTGACGGCACCTGTTATGTGCATGAACAATATGACCCGGAAATGATCCGATACCTTCGCCTTAAATTTCCAAAAATGGAAGTTGTGACCCATCCGGAGTGCAGTCCCCAGGTTGTGCAAGCATCGGACTATATTGGCAGCACCTCGCAAATGCTGACCCATATTGGCGAATCCAAACAGGATACGTTTCTGGTCCTGACGGAATGCGGTCTGATTTCGCGTCTACAGGTGGAGCATCCGGGAAAAACCTTTGTCGGCTCTTGTACGCAATGCAAGTATATGCAGTCGAACACACTCGAAGGTATCCTGCGGGTGCTGGTGAAACCGGAACCACGGGATCGCGTCACCATCGAAAATTCCGTTAGGCTTCGCGCCTTGAAGTCTATCGAAGAAATGTTCCGCATAACCGAGAATTATCAACCCCGGCATGTCTAGTAATGCCTTTCGGATTCACACTACCGGAATTGGACAGACTGATTTCGTTGGAACGACCCAGTCGACAGGTACCCTGGAGGGTACCGTCGGTGGGATAGCATTGGTTTCCGCCGCGGTAGCCTCGCAATTGCTCAAGCCATCGAAAGTACCGGTAACTTTTTACGGCGTGTCCGGTGATGATGAACACTCCTCAAATCTTCGGCACCTACTGGCACAGTCACCGCTGGATTTAACCTGCTTTCGCCAGCGCCAAGGTTTTTCGCCTACGACAGGGAAAAGCGCAGAAGTGCAGGAGAGCCGGGAATTGGGCTGGGAGATTTACTCACACGAACCTGGAACAGTGGTATGGGACCCGTCTTTATTGGGTGAAAGCTTTTTTCAGGCCACCGTAAATGTTTATGCGGCTACTGGCATGGATGGGACTTGGCCTTTAGAATTGCCGGACCTGTTGGCCAAAGGCCATCGTCGTGGAGCATTGAATGTGGTTGTATTGGGAGCGGATCCGATAGCGGGACGCGTCGCTGCGGGGGCGCCATTGAATTTTAAAGTCGATGGGACGTATTCCCATATCGACTTGCTGTTGGCGGACGAGCAAGGAGTGTGTCAGTTAGCGGGGCAGCCGGATATTTCCGAATCCATCCATTCCCTATTGCAAGCTGGCCTACCTGCTGTGATTGTCGCGCACGCGTCCGGTTCGATGGAATACCGCACACAGGGTGGCGCATTTGGGCAGTCCAACGGGATTGTTTCCATGCATCCAGAATTGCTTGCACTCTCCGAAAATAGTGCGCATTCCAATGGGGACGATAAGGGTGTGCTGGACAACTTTCTGGCCGGCTTGCTTACGGATTTAATGCTTCAAATACTAGCGGATGATTTTTATCCCAAAGGTGAGCTCCATATCGAGCGGGAACTCCTGGAGATTTGTCCGTTGCGTTTACGCCATGCCATTGAATTTGGAGTTGCGGCCGCAGGTTTGGCACGTTTACGAAAGGGCGGATTTTACATTGAGGCAAATCGGGGCGAACGTTTATCCCAGGTGCGAAAATATTTTCCAGATAGCGCGCCCGTTGGACGCCCTTGGTAGTTTAGTCAGATGAGTAATCGAAAATTTTTTGTTTTCAACGCGATTTTCAGCTCCGTAACATTGTCTTTTCTTTTTTGGCTGCTTTACTTTCGGCAGGGAAGGGGAGAAGCTGGATGGCTAGATTTTCTTCCCAGTGTTAATGCAATTTTAAATTCACTGACCACAGCTTTTCTCATACGCGGATATCTCGCGATAAAATCCGGCAATAGGAAGCTCCATGCTCTTTGCCAAAAATCCGCTTTTGTCTTCTCCACGCTTTTTCTGATCTGCTATATCTTGTACCATAGTTTTCACGGGGACTCTCATTTTCTGGGTCAAGGTATTATCCG
>JAYSRH010000350.1:0-3215 GCA_043721115.1 Fibrobacteria bacterium
CGACAATCCGGCCGAAGCGCCGCTGGTGATTTCCGATTTTGCCCTGGCCAAGACCGTAACAGGCGCAATACCTATGACAGCTGTGCGGGATCTGATTGAAAAACATATCCTCGCGGAATCGAACTAACCTTATTCGCCAATTCCTATTCGCAAATTTTTACGGAGTCTGATTCACATGCAGCCCAAAGCCTTTCTCTCCCTGGTTCGGATCCCAACCGTTTTCAGCTCCATGTCCAATGCCTATGCCGGTTACTTCATAGGAGGTGGGAGAGCCTTTACGCCTGCCTTGGGCCTGGGCCTGGCGGCGGCGGCGCTGTTCATTATGGCGGGCATGGCGTTGAACGATGTTGCGGACAAAGATGTGGACGCGCGTGAAAGGCCGGATAGGCCTATCCCCTCGGGTGCGATAGGATTGGGCACGGCTTGGATTTTGAGCCTTGGCATGATGGCGGCGGGTTTGGTTTTACTTGGCCTAGCTAATCCCCTTTCTGCGGTTATGGGCGTCGCGCTCTGCCTGGCTATTTTTTCCTACAACTTTGTACTCAAGGGTTCGGCGCTAGGGCCCGTGGCCATGGGGCTTTGCCGATTGCTAAATGTGCTCACCGGTATCACGTTGACCTGGTCCGCTTGGCCAAGTATCGCCTCTTTGCCAAAGCCAATGGGCTTGGCGCTCGTATCCATATGGGCCTACATCGCGTTGGTCACTTATTTGGCCAGGGACGAAGTGGACGGCAACTCCCGTCGGCGGACTCACTTTTTTTTGGCGGGGATGGGCGGCTGGTTTATGCTCTGGTCCGTGACTGCATTCCTTTGGTATCGGTATGAATATTATCTGCCCATGGTCTGGTTGGCTTTGGCCATGCTGCTGCGCTATCCCATCCGCGACTTGGCGCGCGACCCATCGCCTAAAAATACCGGAAAGATGATCGGGCTTTTACTGCGACTGGTTCCATTGGTGGACGTTATGGCGATGATTGCCAACCATGTACCTTTGGTTCCCGCATTGGCTGGGGCGGCTTGGATAGTGCCTGCGTATCTGGTGGGCAAGCTTTTTTACAGCACTTAATAAACGGCACTTAAAACACAGTACTTTATACACCGTGCTGAACCGTAAATAAGCTTTAAAGCAAAGCATATTCCCTTTATTTGATGGCATTCCTTAGGATTTTGACCTTTTTAGCCCTACCTCGCACTGGGTCTTTTTTTCTCTTATTTTGGCGTTTTTCGCTCAATTTTGAGCTATTTATTCGAAATGTGTGAGCCTGCCCACACAACTTTTATTCCTTTCTAAAGTTTTTTCTCGACCCTTCCGAAAACCTAACATGCAACTGGGAGGTTCCATCATGAAAAGCAAGAAATCAGCAACCCTTAAACTCTTAACCGTTCTCATCGCTCCGGCCTTCTTCGCCAACTGCGGACAGAGCCCAACGTCGGCCCCTTCCGTAGATAAAATCGGAACCAATGCCACGGTACGGTCTACCGTGCTGCTCGGCAAAGTCGGCACTTTGAGCAAGGGATCGGCCATTAACCTGAGCAAGCTTATTGTAACCGCCGTATCCAGCGCAACACCCGCAGATACGGTTCGTGATACCTCTAATGTAAGCGGTAACGCTGCTGTTACCGTACTGCGTGTGTTGACCTTGTCTCCCTTGCGCAACTGGGTCATCACCGCAAAATCACTGGATGCCAAGGATTCCGTCATCCACACCGGTTCCACCGCTTCCTTTTTTGTCAAACCTGCCGATACGGCTGTCGTCAGCCTCAACCTCACTTCGCGCTTTGCCATGTATGAAGCCAACTTCAACGCTTTGCCGGATAGCATCAGCTCGTCCGTATCGGGAACCGGCAAGGACAAACTGAATTTGAACCGCGTGGTTCTCAAAGTCGACGGCGTTATCAAGGCGGATTCGTTACTCGCTTCCGGGTATTTCACCGGTGGTCAGAACGTGAACGTGTTCTTCGACTACATCACCCCAGGCGCGCACACCGTAACCTTGGAAGCCTATGGCGTGCTACACACTTTCTCCGGCCTGTTGTACACCGGCGCTTCGACCTTTACCGCTGTAGCCGGAGTCGATGATACCAAAGCCATCAGCCTCAACTGGGTAGGTCCCACCACCGGCACCGGCAAGCTGACCGTAACACTGGGCAAAGTCGGCAAGGTTACGGTCAACGGTGCTTTGCCAGGAACCGTCATCCCTTAAGAGCGATTAGAGTACCCGTCAGGGCGCACTCCTCCCAGCTCAATTGCCCTGCAACTGCCTCCTGCCGTCCATCCGGACCGCGGGGGGTCAGGAAAAGAATCCGGTTTACGCCGGGTTCTTTTCGTATGTGACCGGCGTCACCACCTGGAAAAGGCAAGAATTCTATAATTACCTTCTAAACCTTCTAAAAGGATGAACTATGCCTTCCTCAACCGTCATGAAATTCACGTTGAAGATCGGCGCTCTGCCTCCTGGTACTTTTCGCGTACATGAATTCGATTTAGACGAATCACTTTCTACGTGCTTCCTGCTAAGAGTAACCGCTTCCTCCGGCGACGGGGATATTGCCTATGCCGATATGATCGCCAAAGACACCACGCTCAAGGTGGAAGGCCAGGATTTTACCGTCAACCATCATGGCATGGTAACCGAGTTCAAGATGGCACCGGATTCCTCCGGAAACTTTGGGAAAGAAGGCCATTCCTATATCATCATCATTGAGCCGCATGTCCGCATGCTGTCGTATACCACGCAAAGCCGCATTTTCCAAAAAAAGAAAATCAATGAAATCATCCAGTCTGTGCTAACCGGTGCCTCTCTGGCTAAGACCACGCATTGGGATTTTCAGGCTAAAGGCCCTTTCTTGGAACGCGAATTTACTGTGCAATACAATGAAAGCGATTTCGACTTTATTTCACGTCTGATGGAGGAAGAGGGCATCTTCTATTATTTCGACCATCAGGGCGAGAAAGATGTTTTCATCATGGCGGATAAAGTCGATGCCGTCAAGGCCATACCTAATACGCCCAAAGTGGAAATCACGACGGAAGCGGGCTTGTCCCACATGGCCGTGGAACATGTGACCAAACTTTTCCGCATTCAGCGCATGATAACCGGTAACGCAACCATCAAAGATTATAACTACCGTACCCCCGCCACCAATGTCATTGGAAAATCCAGCCGGCCAGGACAGGGTGAGGATTACCGATTCAGCCCCCATGTAAAGACTAC
>JAYSRH010000351.1:0-3207 GCA_043721115.1 Fibrobacteria bacterium
CGGCAGAGGTTTCGAGAGGCGAAGGCCGCCATCAAGTTGAGTTTGTCGATAGCGAGTGCCCGTTCCTCATCGCCTTGGATTTGATCCATGAAATGGCGGAGCTTGGGGATGTCACCGCCACCAAAGTACAGTAGGCATGTCGCCGGATCCCCGTCGCGTCCGGCACGTCCGGTTTCTTGATAATAGCCTTCGATATTTTTGGACAAATCAGCATGAATGACAAAGCGAACATTGCTCTTGTCGATTCCCATGCCGAAAGCGATGGTGGCCACAACGATTTGAACTTCATCCTTGCTGAACGCATCCTGGTTGTCGGCGCGCTCTTGCGCAGACAGGCCTGCATGATACGGACGCGCATCAATGCCTTTGGAATTCAAGAAAGCGGCGGTTTTTTCCACCGCGTCCCGGGTGGTACGGTAGACGATACCGGGCTCGTGGGGATGGCTTTTGAGAAAGTCCAGGATTTGCGCCTTGACCTCAACCTTGGGCTCCACCGCATAGTACAGGTTTGGGCGGTTGAAGGATGCGCGAACTTGCAGGGGATTGCGTAAGGTGAGTTTAGTGAATATGTCTCGCTGTACCAAGGATGTGGCCGTGGCTGTAAAAGCTGCGATGGGAGCCTTTGGGAAATGCCGCCGGATGTGTCCCAACGATAGATAATCGGGTCGAAAATCATGGCCCCATTCCGAAAGGCAATGGGCTTCATCCACGGCGAAGAAGGATATTTTGGCAGCCTTCAAAGTGGCTAGAAAGGATGGGATGGCAAAACGTTCGGGAGAAATGTACAAGAGGTCCAAAGCACCGGCTTCAAGCTTGCGGTATACGCCTGCGGCTTGGGCATTGGAAAGGGAGCTGTTCAGAAAAGCGGCCGCCATGTTATTTTCACGCGCAGAATCCACCTGATCCTTCATCAGGGAAATGAGTGGACTGATCACGACGGCGGTTCCAGCCGCCATTTTTGCGGGCAGTTGATAGCAAAGGGATTTTCCGCCCCCGGTAGGCATGATGCCGAGCACATCACGACCGGCCAGAATGCTTTCTACGATTTCCTGCTGATGCGGTCGGAAGGAAGAGTATCCGAAAGTGCGACTTAAGGCGCTGAGCAAAGTAGCTTCGGAAAGGCGGGACGCGGCTACCTGCATAAATTTCTTAGCGCTACCCAAAGCCCAACAGGAGCACTCCTGCTAGGGATAGGGCCGTTCCGAGAATGGCCAGGATTCCGATGCGGGTGCCATAATGCCATGCTCCCAAAGGTATGATAATCAGGGGATTCATAAAGGTGATGGTGGTCACGACACCAGCAGGTGCATATTTTAGCGCGGATATATAACAGATCATACCCAATACGGGTCCGGCTAACGTTCCTGCCAATAGCAGCTTAACTATAGTCGGGGCCCGGCAGCCGGTTAAAACCGTTGCCAACGGGCCCTGGGTTCTGGCAAAAATCCAAATGACCACGGTGGCACTGGTGATACGAATCGCGGTGGCGAGCACAGGATCCAAATCGGGTTGGTTCAAAAAAGCCTCGCGAGCCAGAACCGTGCCCAGAGCTTGAAAGAGGGCGGACCAAATAGCCGCCATCGGACCGCTCATCAGTGCGCCACTAAATTTGCCCACATTTTGTCTGCCCGGTAATGCACCGACATTGGCAACGCCTGTCTGGGATTTAAGCTTCCTTGCCACTTCCCAGGTCGCGAGTGAAACACCCGCCAGGATTAGCCCCATTCCAACCATTTGCGGAGTGGACAGGATTTCGTGTAGAAAAATCCACGCCATGATGGCCGTTGCGGCTGGAGCCAAAGTCTGAATTTGACTGGTCTTTTCCGGGCCTTCGGTTGTCAGGGCCCGGTAGAGAAAGAAATCCCCTATTACCAGTCCGATAATGCCCGAGGCGCTGAGCCATAAACAACTTATCACACCTGGCTTGCTGAAAGCATCACCAACCGCATAACGTATCCCCATTACGGCGGCTAAAATTACCGTGGCCAAAATGAGGCGCAGAAGGTTGGTCGCGAAAGGCCCTACCTTTCTACCCATAGCCGTAAAAAAGAATGGGGACAGGGACCAGAGCACCAAAGCGGCTGTGGCCAGTATCAGTCCGGTCCAAGCCGGAGGCATTTCAGAAATCATCATGGGAATAGAAACAACAACTCAGCCAACTGTAAACTAGACCTGGCCTTCATCTGCCGCGTCCCGGGCTAGTAAGGCTGCTTCTGCCGCTGCCAGGCAGTCTTCGGTGGATAGGAGCATGGGCGTGCCTGCCGTTATCCAATCCAGAAAGGCTGCGAACATGGATGGAGCAGGCTCCAATTCCAGTTCCACGGGCTCGCCTGTCCCATGGGTTACCCACGCCCGGCCCGCTCGAATTTCCAGAATACCCCTGTCTCCGGCCACTCGTAAGCGATCGTCTCCCCAGGGGCCGGACTTGGCTTGTCGCAGGAAATCGAGACTGGCGCTCGCAAGGCAGCCGTTGGCCAATTTGCATTCCAGGCTGGCGGCAATTTCCATTTCCTCATGGTTTTGATTGCCTAGGGTAGTGTGCATGGCGCGGATTTCCGTGCATCGGGATGCCGAGAACCAGTGGAACTGGTCGATAACATGAATTCCGATCCAGGGAATGGTTCCACCATAAGTCGCCCGCCGATGATAAAATGACTCCCGAGGCTTGCCATTCCAGCTCAGCAAGGGATAGGACTTTTGTGCGGTGAGAAGTACCGGCATGCCTATGTGTCCTGCAGCTACATGCCGCTGCGCGGCTATAAAGGCAGGCTCATAGCGCATGGTTAACATTGCCATCAGTTTGGGTCCTGAAGGCTGCTGCGTCAATTGGGCAATGTCGAAAAGCTCTTGCCGGTCAATGGCTATGGGCTTTTCAGCAAAAACAGGAATGCCCCGCAGCAAGCAAGCCTTGACCACAGTGCCCAAAAGGTAAAACGGCGGATTTACGATGGCGAGATCCGGTTTTTCCCGGTCCAGAACGGCCAGCCAATCGGTCATGAGGCGCACCGGCTGGCCTGCCTCCGTCAAGGCTTGCAAAACCGGAGCCATGTCCTCTACTGGACCTGTACCTGCCTTGTGGCCGTGGCTGGAGCCGTCCACGGGGGCGACGATCCACTCCAGCCCTTTGCGTCCAGGGCTTAGGCCATCCGTTGCCAGCCGCCAATGGCCCGCGCTACCGAGGACGGCGATTTTCAGCTATGCGCCTTT
>JAYSRH010000352.1:0-3197 GCA_043721115.1 Fibrobacteria bacterium
ACCATCACCCTTAGCTTCCCGAGGTTGACGGCAGTTAAAACCGTATCCGCATTCATCGGTGAAAAAATCGTCACGATGGATGATACTGTAAAAGACGCCATTGGAGAATTAGCGAACATCGTAGCCGGCGCTGCCAAAAAAGATTTAACCCAATTTAAGATCAGCATTTCGTTGCCTACGGTAATCATAGGTGAAAACCATGAAGTACAAGGCGGCAAAGAAGTGACACCCATGGCCGTGCCATTCGAATCCCCGTTAGGATCATTTTGTCTTATCGTCGGTTTCCAGAGCGAGCTTTGATTAGTGCCGTTATCCATTCGGTCTGAACATATCAATCCCTTTATTATTTCAAATATGGAAACCTTCAAAAAAATGCTCGGCATGGAAGCCAAACCCAGTAAGGCCATGCTCAAAACCCATTCCACTTTGGACTATGATATATCCGGGCTGATTGGATTATCCGGGAAAGTGATCGGTTCTGTAGCCATGTGCTTTCCAGAAGCGTCTGCCATTGCCATCTGCAATAAGTTCATGACCGCAGAATATGAAAATCTGCACGAGGACATCCTGGATGCGGTTGGTGAATTTAAAGATCAAATCCGTACCGAAAGGAAGATCCCATGAAAATTCTTCTAGTTGATGACTCCACAACCATGCGCCGCATCCAAAAAAATACGTTGGAAAAAATCGGTCACACTGATGTTACTGAGGCTGGAGATGGACTTGAGGCCTTGGCCAAACTGGCTACAGGCGGGTTCGAATTGGTATTGATGGATTGGAATATGCCTAATATGACCGGAATCGAGGCGTTGAAAAAAATCAAAGCGGACCCTGCTATAAAGCATATCCCCGTGATCATGGTAACTTCGGAATCTGAAAAAACCAGAATTATGGAAGCTATACAAAGCGGAGCGGCGAATTATGTGGTAAAGCCGTTTCAACCGGAAACGCTGGCCGAAAAGATCAATTCCATCAAGAAATAACCTATTTGATTGGGTTTCGTTTCTCCAGAAATTCCAAAAGTAGATTGCGCTTTCCGGAGCAGAGAGGTATCAACTTCTTCTTCTCCTCTTCCAGTTGCGCGATATCTTCCATGAGCCTTTCAAACCGCTCCAGCAGGTTTAGTGAATCCGTTAATTCTTCAAACTGGCGTTCATCAATTAGCATTTTTAAGGCGGACATTTTCCGGCGCAACTGACGGGCGACAAAATCAACGGAAGGCAATACGGCGCTCTGCGCAGGCCGACCCACCTTGACACGAATATTGTCCAGAAAGCTATTCCAGAATCGATTCACCTGCCTTAGCTGAATGGAGAAGTCGAGCAATTTGGACTTCATTTCCGCCGACGTTCCCTCGGCAAGCATCAACCCGGCCTTACGAGGCGCGGGCAATACGCGAACTTCAAAACGGGACGGCTCATCGAAATCCATTTCCATGGCTTCAGCTAGTCCAAAAATTTCCAATATCTCACCAACCTGCAGCGGCTCTTGGCGCTCAATGCCAATTCCCTCAGCGCTAAAATCAATCATTTTGGCTGCATGTTCCTCAGTGCTACCTGGCCGCCTATACCGGATGGGGAAATTGTCGATGGGCCATCGATCGCTTCTACGCTTGACCAAGTCCTCTGAATTACTCAGTAGGCGGATTGAAACGCGCCAATCACCAAGCGAGTCCTCAACTTTGAGAATCTCACCGCTTAAATGATATTGGCCGGTTTTAAGTTCCTCGTCCTCGGTATCCGTGAGGCCAAGGTAAATATCGACAGCCACTAGAGATTGGGGGGTCTGCTTTAGCTTGCAGATTAAAACCGTCTCTTCCAAAGCCACAGGCTCTGCAACTTGAGAATCCACCACTAAACGATGCCGGTCCTTATAAGGGCCGAAAAGTTGCTCTAAAATCTTTTTCAATGCCATGTGCTAATCACCCGAAGTCCGCGTTAATTATCTTTCCTGGACCCCCTTTCCGACAATACCGAAATAAATTTTCACCATAGTGCGGGCACTATTCTAGGTGGAATTTTTCCGTCTTTATCCTCAACCACCATCAAGCCAGAAGTCTTCCCCAGCTCGAATTGTCTACCATCTACGGTTTTAAAGTTGTATGTCCCCTGATCCAATTCCCGTCTAGAAATCGGTTTTTGACCCTGAGACAATCGGACCGAGTTGGAACCAGGGCGCATATCCGGAGATTCAAGAATTCGAATCGTACTGCTTTGCACGCTCATGGCGAATACACGACCTTTTGAATCATTTGCGAAGGAGCTCAAGCCTGCCAAAGTGGCAACTTTTAAGTCTGCAACTCTAACTCCATTTTGCAATTTCATTGCCCAGATACTACCGCTGGTGTTATCACCAAAGAAATACATGTCATGGAAGGCGCACAGGGGATCGCCCCTGAAAAAGACGCCCCCAATCATGGCTCTATCGTTATTGGCATGGGACCTTTCCACAACAGGTTCGATCAAACCGGCAGTGGAGCAAGTTGTCGGTCCTCCAGGACGACAATGCAGACCTTCCCGGATTTTCCATCCCATGTTACCCCCCTTGGGCACCAGGTCCACTTCTTCATAGGCATCCTGACCCACATCACCCACCCACAATTCCCCGCGGGTTGGGTGAAAGCTCCAACGATAAGGGTTGCGAAATCCGTACGCCCAAATCTCGCCCCGGAAACCCGATTGCCCAACAAACGGGTTGGTAGTAGGAATGGCATATTGAAGTCCGCCAGCCTGACTGTTGACATCGATGCGCAAGATTTTCCCAAGCAGGCTATCGGTATTTTGTGCCCGATTGTCCGGATCATTTTGTGGGCCGCCATCTCCAATACCGATGTAGAGAAATCCATCTTGACCAAAGGCGATGGTGCCGCCGTTGTGATTGGAAGCGGGGTCAGAAACTCGTAGTAGCACCCGTTCCGTGCCAGCCGAGTCGCTGGACAAATTGCTTTTTGTTAATCTTTCGGCCACATAATCACCCAATCCTGCGGAGTTGCGGAGAAAATAGGTGTAGTACTTCCGGTTCTGCAGGAAATTGGGATGAAAGGCAAAGCCCAGTAAGCCATCCTCACTTGAACCACCGGAAACTGGAACCGTCACGAAAATGGATTTGACCCAAACGCCACCAGCTCTTTGTACGAGTTGCGCAGTGCCTAACTGTTCAACGACAATATACGCGCTGTCCTTTCCGGGATAAGGCAC
>JAYSRH010000353.1:0-3194 GCA_043721115.1 Fibrobacteria bacterium
ATAGACTTTGACCCCATTGGTATGAGATTGCCGCTTGGGGGCGATATTCATGAATTCAAAAACTATAATTTCGTACTTCTGAGAGGCCAGAAACCGTTCTAAGAGGTTTGAACCTATGAATCCAAAACCTCCGATGATGCATACCTTTGGTTTATTGGCCAAGATGCTCCTAATTCATCGTTCAATTATTTATGGTCAGTATATGTTTAAAAACGGTACGATTCCACAGTTACACCTCATTTATTTCCTTCGGCCCCGTTTACTTTGTGACTGCGTTTAATTTCCACTCTCGAACTTTTAAATTTTGACATTTCCACCTGACTTGTGCGCCTATAATTGGTTTATAATAACAGGGTGAACCTAAAACCGGGCTGTAGCGTCGTAGTACCCATTTATAAAAGCTTGGAATGTCTTCCTGGCTTGTATCGCAGGCTAACGGATAGCATGCTTTCTACGGGTAGTGAGTACGAAATCATTTTAGTGGAAGACGGCGGGCATGACGGTTCTTGGGAATACCTGCAATCGTTGGCTGCCTCCGATAAGCGTATCAAAGCCATTAAATTAAGCAGAAATTACGGACAGCATAACGCTTTGCTCTGCGGTATTCGTGCTGCGTCTATGGATATCCTAATTACTATTGATGATGATCTCCAAAATCCTCCCGAGGAAATCCCAAAGCTTTTAACTAAGCTGTCTCAGGGATTCGATGTGGTTTATGGAACCCCCGATCATGAGCGGCATGGATTCCTTAGAGACATGGCTTCAGTGATTACAAAAATGGTGCTTCAGGGTACTATGGGAGCCGTTACAGCCCGCAAGGTCAGCTCCTTTCGCGTCTTCCGTACGCGGCTGCGCATGGCATTTGAACGCTTCCATAGTCCGTTCCTTTCCATCGATGTTTTATTAACGTGGGCTACAACCCGTTTCGCTGCGATTTCCGTTCGGCACGATGTGCGAAATCTTGGCGTTTCCAATTATACGCTTACGAAATTGTTAACCCATGCGCTCAACATGGTAACCGGCTTTAGTACAATGCCATTGCGGCTGGCCAGTTGGATGGGTTTCGCGTTTACCATGTTCGGTATTTTTATTTTAGTTTACGTGGTATCCATTTATTTTATTCAAGGTCGGAACGTTCCCGGATTCCCTTTTTTGGCTTCCATCATCGCGATTTTTTCTGGTGCTCAATTGTTTGCTATTGGAGTGATGGGAGAATACTTGGCTCGAATGCATTCCCGTTCGATGACCAAGCCAGCCTATGTCATGGAAATTGGAATTGGTCTGGATTCGAATCAAAACCTTAATAGTATTGGATAAAGGGTTAGACCGGCTAATTGCGACAATCCAGTAGCGCGTGATCATAGGGTATCCATAAAGCATTTTTCCATACGGTTAGATTTCTTTGGGTAAAGGAATCTTCTCCTAAAGCCGCATATGCTTCTGGACGGCGCACATTTTGTCCGCGATCGTGTGATATCGAAAATTTAGCTAGGAAGGACTGATTAGGGACAATGGTTGGATCCATAGTTAACAGCCTACCATTGGGTTTTAAGGCTTTCCGAGCTGTTTGAAAAAGTTCCGATCCTTCCTCATCATTCAAATGATGCAATACCCCTAAGGCAATCACGAAATCAAATTCTCCGAAATGCTTTTTGAATTCCAATGGGTCATCGGAATGGAACATTTTAACTTTGTCGCAAGTAAAAACAGCTCTTTTCCCAAACCTTCGTCGAGCGGATTCCAAATAGTTTGGGCTCATATCGAAGCCCGTATATTCAACATCCATCGGCAACAGGGCCAGTATTTCGGCAGTGCCACATCCGATATCCAGTATACGTGCATGTGGGAAAGGTTTAAGGCAGTCCCTAATCCAGCGTATCCGAAGCCTACGCACGCCAACGATTTCCTGGAAAAAATCATATACTGCAGGTGCTGATAATACTTTTCTGATTCCGGTTTCAATTTGGCCCAAGGCTACGCCTTTCAGTTTGTAAAGTTCAAATGTGAAAAGCGCTGTTGCATTTTAGTAAGAAGTTTCCAAAGAACCTCAATATCATTCATAATCCGCATGCACTCTGCTCCATAATTCTACTGAAGAATGTCCTGCCATGTTTTTGAGACGAGGCGCGGAAGTATCAGAAAGGATAAAATCGGAAAAATTCTGATTCAAGTCCGTCAATGCGGGCATCCAGGGCTGCCTCCACTGGGTATCAAATAGGATATAATCGAAATCACGGGAGGGACGATATCGGTACACATAGTTTTCCGCTTCTTGACGGGATGCGCATAGGTATTGAAAGTGCCCATGGCAAAGGAGTCGGCCTTCAATTGGGACAAGTGAAAATAACGCAAGCAAATTGTTCTTCATTTCAATGGCTTCTTTTGCTTGTCCTGTACCGGGAATGGGGCCGACAAAGACCAGTTTGGACAATGGGAAGCAAAGTAAGGATGCGGTCAGCAGGCCACCTGCCACATAAGTTTTTCGGAAAAGACCAGGATGCCATGCTATGCCTCCATAGGCCAATAAAATAAATGGAAAATAATAATGGCGGAACAGCTCTCGGTAACTGCAATCCGGAAATGAGGCGTAAAAAAGTATCCAAGGAAAGATCAAGAGCAGAAACCGCCATGGCAATTTGAAAAAGAGGATCACAACGGGAAGTAAAGCCCACAAAATAAACATCACGGTGTCTGCACGAAACCAGAGGTTTAGAATTTCGGTTATGGAGTGGGGCTGTTCCGTGGCCAATGGCATCGGGCTGCCGTTGTTGACCAGTGGAATAAAATAAAACCAATACGCAGCCAAGTAGCCTGTGCATAGCAGGGGAAGTATCCAGAAATAGGGATCGGACTTCAGTATTCCGATTATTTTCCAAAAATAATTCCCATGAAGCCTTTGTATTCTCGTAGATGCCAGTCTATTCATGAATCCACAGAGTAAAATGCCTGCGATTGCCAACGAATAAGTTTCCTTAGTGGCGCAAAGAAACAAGGCCGAGGCACTCAGAATGAATAGGTTCAAATTTGAATGGAGCATCGACATTGGTTTTCCCATTCTCGCAATTGCTGTCGATTCAGCGAATTTCAATATCATCCAGGCAAGAATTGGCGCGCCGATCACTTCAGGATGAAATCCGAAAAGAAATTTAGCGGCAAAAGATGGGGATATTATCACGGCCAATCCGAGTAGGTTA
>JAYSRH010000354.1:0-8285 GCA_043721115.1 Fibrobacteria bacterium
CGCCTCATAAATATTTTGTTGCAGTTCAGTAATCTTCACTTTGGTTGCCATGTGATGTTCAGCCAGAGGAATAACAACAAGGTTGGCAAACCCTGTTAAAATAATACACGGAACCAGCCAGGCCGCAATACGCCAGCGATTTTCCCAAATGCGATACAACCAAGCCTCTTGCATCAGTGGCGAACCAATTGACCGGTTACGTGGAAAACGACCACTCCGCTGGTCAAATCTTTTCGTTGTTCGGAAAGAGTCACAGTTGAGAAAAACGCCGAGGCGGACAATTTACGTTGAATGCTTTGCACTTTGTCCCAATCCTTTACCCAGGAACGGAAGGTCAGTTCGAGATGGCCATCCGGCTTCCGTACAACTGTCAATCCATCCATGCCTGCCTCATTCGGAAGTGCTTTGGCAATTTCCGCAAACACGGCTGCCCAATTCATCGGTCTATTCCATACGGGTTTCAGGCTTTGCAGGTCTTTTTCCACGTTGGTTTTTTCCCGCTTCAATTCACTTATGGTGGCAACTTGATCGGTATATGCGGATGCAGCCTTTTCCAACTTTTGCAATTGACGCCGGTCCTGTTGGATCATAATGGTCATGATTGCGGCAGCGACAAGGCACAACATTGTTGCTATACCCGCCACCAAATAGAATTTTGACCTGTCACGGATAATGGCATTGTCGAACCGGTTTTTTTCGCCGACCCGGTTATGTGCCAGCAAGTCTTTTTGTCGGGCGGCATGCGCTAAGCCCAGATGAAGCAACAATGGTATTGCATGTGCGTTTTGGGTTGGAAGTCCAAGTGAAACCGGTTGCGGTCCAAGAGTTTGCAAGGGTTCAAATTGCGCCAGGGGATCTCCAGGAGCCAAATACGTTTTTAAGCCACTGCCTGCGATTTTACCTTGAGATAAGGCGAATTCACGGTGTTGCCGAAGCCTCAACGCTGCCTTCGTCCCCGCTTCTGCATCCAAACGCAGTACGTGAAAAGGAGAGCCATTGACATAAAGAAGCGAAAAACAAATGGGACCACTTCCGTAGAGCAATTGGAAGTTCCCTTCACCCTTTTCCTCCATCACAAGTTCACCCAAGGCTTCCATGGCAGCTTCGAGAGGCATACACGCATCCCTGTCCATGACCTTTTCGTTTTTAATCGATGGATCTTCCAGATCCAAAAAGATCCTGTGGTTGGAGCCCAGGTTGGTGTCTTCGACATATTGAATATGCCATCCACCACGACGGTAATTATCTTGGCGCGCACCCAGACTTTCCGCAAAGGCACTTTCAACTTGGGTTGTGCCTATCGTTTCCCCAAAAGGAGTGCGGATGTCCAAATGGATATAGGGTTGGTCCACCAAACCTTCCACGACCCATCCTGTTCGCCTAATCCAGCGGTTGTCAACTACAGCGGCTTCCTTTGATCCATGCTGAAAAACCAGGTGTTGGCCCTTGATTTGAAAGACTGCGTGTCCGATGCCCTTAATATGGGTGGAGACCAAACGGGAAGGCTGGGAAAATAACAAAGGATCTACTTTCTCGATCCGTTGAGGATGGCCAATAATGCGTACAGTTCCGATTTGAATTGAATCCATTCCTCACGGCCCAGTGGCGATGGCTGCGAGTCCTTAACCAGTTGGGGAATCGTTGCGGGCACGCGCAACAGCACTTGTTGGCCTTCAATATCGGCAGGGTCGGCATCGGCCATTTTCTTTTTGGCACCCGGTATTGTGTACTTTTCGTCGTACAACAGATATTTGATATATCGGATGACCTTGATTTCCTTGCTGCGATAGGCGCGGTTTCCAGAACGGTTCTTCTTGGGCTTGAGTTGGGGAAATTCCGCCTCCCAGTACCTGAGAACATGTTGTTCCAGTCCGGTCAATGTACAGACTTCGGAAATAGAATAGTAGAGTTTGCCATCTTCCAAACGCTTTAGCTTGACTCTAGTCATTGCGTCTTGCTCCCAAACTTATTTTCCGTCCCTTTGACAAGCCTAGCGATATTGCTTCGATGACGATACAAGATAAAGGTGCAAACCATGCAAGCCACTGCCAGAATCGGTAGGAGCGTGGTATCTCGCCGCATTTGCAGCTCCAAAAAAATACTGGTCGGCATGACTATCGCGGCCGTTATCGATCCCAGGCTGACATAGCGGCTGAGCAGAACAACGATGGTCCAGGCAGCTAATCCCGCCAATGCGCTCAAGGGAACAAAATAAAGGAAAACACCGAAACCGGTCAGGACCCCTTTGCCCCCTTTAAAGGATGCGAATACAGTAAAGGAATGCCCGAGTACGGCCAGCACACCTGCTGCGAGCCCCCATGGTAGGGACCCGGTCAACCAAAGCGTCAGCCAAGCTGCTAAATAACCTTTGCCTGCATCAATCAACGCTACTGGTAAAGCTGGTTTCAAGCCCAAGGTCCTATAGACATTGGTCATGCCAGGATTGCCGCTACCTACTTTGGCGATATCCACGCCATAAAAAAGTTTGGCGATCCATTTGGCCGACGGAAGCGAGCCGAAAAAGTATGCAGCAGCCAACGAGCAACCGATGCCAATACCTGCCGATGCAGCCATTAGCCCTTTATCCTTTCGTTATCCTTTCGGCCAGAACCCTGTTCCTCGGAATCATCGTCCTCATCGAAGGAGTCCTCTTCGGAAACCTCCGCTTCGAATTCCTCGTCGGTTTTATTGGATTCCTGATCCAGCCATTCTTCTTTAACCTCGATTGGGACAACTCCCCAGGCAAGATATTTTTCCAACTCTTCATCCGTGCGCAGTTTAAAGCGGCTTCGGAACCACACTCTTAAGGGCGCGCCTTCCAAATTGAAAAATTCAAAAGCTTGACGGCGCAGGTACCGGGTATAACTGACAATGATTCGTTCTGGATGATTGACTTCAAAAGCCAATGCTGGTGGGTTCACTAGGACTTGGCAGCAACGGGTTAACAAAACAGGACCCGCCGAAGTAGACGGATGCGGATGCTTGGCCATGGTTTCTTCGAAAAACTGGATCACCTTATCCCGGCCCAATACACGGCCCAAATTGGCTTTTACCTTAATGATCTCATCCAACACCCGAATAAGCCGTTTGCCCGTCAACCCTGAAGTGGAAAGGAAGGGTACTCCTTCTAAATCTGGATTCTTGTATTTCAACTCCTTGACCATGTGATCAAAGGTTTTGCTTTCAGGTTGCATCACGTCCCATTTGTTCAATGCGACGATGAGGCCTTTGCCGACTTCTTGAATCAATGTGCAGATGCGAAAATCCTGAATTTCCATGCCACGCTGGCTGTCCACAAGCAATAAACACACATCGCTACGGCGAATAGCTTCCAAGGCACGCATATTGGAGAAATATTCAACCTCATCCTTGACCCGAGCTTTGCGCCGCAATCCGGCGGTATCGGTTAGGATGAATTTCTGATCGTTGTACATGAATTCGGAATCGATAGCATCTCGAGTAGTGCCCGCGATTTCAGAGGTGATTACGCGTTCTTCACCGATTAAGGAATTGACCATAGTGCTCTTGCCAGCATTGGGCCGTCCCAAAATGGCAACTTTTATGAGGTTTTCCTTGGGTACGGTTTTGGGCTTGTTCGGCAACCAGGGCATCATCGCGTCTAGAACTTCGGCAACGCCGTCACCGTGGATGGCGGAAACGGGCCAGGGTTCGCCTAAACCCAGGGACCAGAATTCGGAAGCTTCATCGCGAATATGTCGAGACTCGGTTTTATTCACGACCATCAGCACTGGTCGTTTGCTGCGCTGTACTAGGCGAGCAAAAGTTTGATCCAAATCCGTGATTCCCGTTCGGCCGTCCACCATGAAAAGGACCAAGTCCGCTTCCCGCATGGCTATCTCGATCTGTTCTCGGACCAATGTATCGATGGATTCAATTTCCTTGGAGATGAATCCACCGGTATCCACGATTTGGAAATAAATTCCATTCCATTCCGCTAACTGATAATGACGATCCCGAGTCACGCCCTCTCGGTCGGCTACGACAGCGGCACGGCGGCCTAAAACTCGGTTGAAAAAACTGGATTTGCCGACGTTGGGACGCCCTACAATGACTACGGTTGCGAGGTTCATGGGGGAAAAGTTATACCTTGTTTAAGTTATTGGCAATACAAGGCTTAGAAAATACATTTATCAGCAAATATGAGCAATATCGGACCCGATTTTCGCGCTTCTAATCCTGGATTTGTGAAGTTTGATTTTCACATGCACACTTTAGACGACCCATACGACCAACATGTTTATCATACCGTTTATGAATTGATAGATAAAGCCGCCAGCTTGGGTTTTGGGGCGCTTGCCATTACCCTACATGCACAACAATTCCACAGCCACTCCGCAGTAGCCTATGCCGAGGAACGCGGCATCCTTTTAGTTCCCGGTGTAGAACAAAATATTGAAAGCGTGCATGTATTGCTGATTAATTTTCCCAAAGAAATCGCGGATAAAATTTCAACTTTTCCAGAATTAGCCGCCGCAAGGAAAGCACTGGAAAAATCCGGAGCTCCGGCAAATCTAGTGGTGGCCCCTCACCCCTTTTTTCCCAGTGGAGTCAGTCTACTCAAAAAGTTCTGGGAACAAAGCGCTCATTTTGACGCCATTGAGGTTTCTGGATTTTACCACCGATTCTGGAATCCAAATCTGAAAGCCCTGCGAGCCGCAAAAAAAACCGGACTGCCCTTAATTGGAAACTCGGACACGCACACTCTTGAACAGTTCGGCAAAACGTGGAGTGAAGCGCCGTGTGAGCGAAATACTGAAAGCCTGATACATGCCGTGAAATCGGGTCAAGTACAAGTGCGAGGCCGATCCCTTACTTTTACAGAAATGAGCGTCATAGGCTGGAAGGTGATTGCGCAAGGATACATGCGCTGGATCGACTACAAGCGAATACGGGGATACCGCTTTATTCCATAGGAGCTGCGTCGTGACACATTTTGCAATACAACTTCGTAACACACTTTGTTATAAAACTGTGATCCCCGGTCTGTACTCCCGATCTGTACTAGATGAATCCGTCTACCTGTGGAAAAAGCATGAATGGCCCCTTGCGGATTAACGACCTTGTCCATATATTGCAACAATGATTAAATACCAACAATTCCGAAAAGCGCACCAGCAAATTCCTTTTTCCTACCTAGGATTCCTCTTTACCCTCCTGGTTGGGGTGAGCGTTGCGGCTACTACTGGCCGCGTTGTGGATAGGAATGGCCAAGCGCTTCCAGGTGTTACCGTCACCTTCGATGGACAGGGTTTGACAGGCACGACCGATGCACTCGGCCACTTTTCGCTGGGTACAGTGGTTGGACTTGGTAGTCCAGGATCACATTCAAATTCCGGTAAACGGGACAAAGAAACCAATTGCTTCACTTTTACTCCAGGCCACAATCAAACTCCCTTGGTCAAGGAAACGTTTACACTTAAGGGCGCGCGACTCGTTCTGGAAAATGAAAAGGTGCCTATGCAAGCACCGCATCCTTTGCGCAAGCAATCCGCCGGACCCGATACCCTCTATCTGACAAAAACTGCTTACCTTGCAAAAAGGGTCTCTGTTGCAAATACCGGCAACAATACGGATGTGGGCGACATCATGCTCTACGCGAACTTTACAGGTAATGCGGAAAAATACCACGGCTACGATTTATTTCGATTCACGCTGGCTGGTAAAAACGCGCTTGTCCTGATTCCGAATAAAGTGCGGGCCGGAAGTCCCTGGATTTTCCAAACCATGTTTTGGGACCACAAACCCTTATTCGATTCGATCATGGCCCAAAACGGATATTATGTTGCATTCATCGATATGGGAAATACCATGGGTGCACCCAAGGCAGTGGCATGGATGGATTCACTCTATTCCCATTTGACCAGTAAATATGGCCTTAGTAAAAAGGTGAATATGTTCGGAATCAGCCGTGGTGGGCTTTTTATGTACAACTGGGCGCGCGCAAATATTTCAAAAATCTCAACTATGTACGGTGATGGTGCCGTAATGGACTTTGTGAGTTGGCCTTGCGGCTGTTATGGCACGGGTGTTGGCAGCGCCGCGGACTGGTCCAGTTTGAAATCCGATTATGAATTCGCGTCCGATTCAATAGCCAAAACGTATACTGGCAATCCCTATCAAAACATGCAAAGTTTCGCGGCCGCCAAAATTCCAATTATTCATGTCTACGGAGAAACCGATCCGGCTGTTCCGCCCGCTGAAAATGCCCTTCGCGCCAATGACTCTCTCAAGGCACATGGCTGGCAAATGAAACTATTGCCAAAACCCAACACGGGTCATGTTCATGGGGTCACAGCTGCAGATGGCGGTTTACCTGGCCAGTTGGATACTTTGATAAACTTCGTTCTGCGAAATACCAGCTACTAAAAGTCCTACTGTTAAAATAGTCCTACTGTTAAAAAAAACTGGCGCCTATTCCGGCCAATACGCAAAGACTTACTGCGATATTGGCCAGAAAAAAATCCTGATTTAAAGCATCCAGGGACGCGCTGCGACGGAAAAGATGCACGTATAGAAGTAAAATTGCCACAATCCCTAAACTGACCTGGAATGCCAATCCCAAGTCACTTAGCCAACCCAGAACCAAAAGGCAAAACCACATGAGCGCGTGAAGCACTTTTGAAATACGCAACGCTTCAGGAATACCTAAGCGCACCACCAGAGAATGCAGGCCTCGTTGGCGATCAAATTCATGATCTTGTGTAGCGTAGATGATGTCGAATCCGGCAATCCACAATAGCAATGCCATGCAGAGCAGAATGGGTTCCCAGTTAATATGGCCGCGAACCGCTATCCATGCCCCTACCGGTGAAATTCCAATCGCCAAACCCAGAAAAAAATGGGAAAGCGAAGTAAAGCGTTTGGTGAGTGAATACCCAAATACAACTACCAAGGTGGGAATCGCGAGAACCAGGGCCAGCAAATTGACAAAATACGTAGCCACTACGAAAGCCGTAGCGTTGAGGATTAAAAATCCCAGAACCTGTTTCCTAGACAGCATGCCGGCAGGCAAATGCCTACGGGCTGTGCGCGGATTGGCTTTGTCTATATCCGCATCTACTAGGCGATTGAAGGCCATGGCGGCATTTCTGCAGGTGATCATGCAAACCAGAATAAGTAGAAAGACTCGCCAAGTCGGAAAACCTTGGGATGCCCATATCATCGATGCTAAGGCAAAGGGCAATGCAAATAAGGTATGGGAAAATCGAACCAAGCCTAGATAGTGCTGCAAGGTAAGGCGGATTCCAGTCATGGTTCCCTCCACCTCTTCCCTACTTCATGTTCCAAATTGAGATGATCTAGGATGCGGGCAAGTACAGTGTCTACCAATTCTTCGATGGTATTGGGCAAATGGTAAAAGGAAGGGTTAGCGGGAAGAATTATTGCCCCCATATCGGACAGTACCTGTTGGTTTTGTAAATGCAGGCTGCTCATTGGGGTTTCCCGGGGAACCAATATGAGTTTTCGCCTTTCCTTGAGACAAACGTCGGCGGCGCGGGTGAGCAATGTGTCACCGATTCCATGCGCAATCTTTCCAAGGGTACCCATGGAAGTGGGTAGAATCACCATGCCTCCATGCCGGTACGTACCGCTGGCAATGGCAGCGAAGAAATCACCGTTGTCATAAACGCGATCGGCTTTGGCTGCGATATTCGGAAAGCCCTCGAATACGCACACCTTTTTTCCCATCTCCGTCAGAACCAAGTGCACTTCCTCGCCAAGGTTTTTTAAATGGCCAACCAGCCTGTCGGCATAAATGGCGCCGGAAGCACCCGTCACTCCGATGATAACTCGCCCCATTTTATTTTCCTTTCACGGCCGTGACAATATGTGAAATGCCGAAATCACAGGCAACTACGGAAACCGGTGAATAGCCCAGTTTTCGAAAAGTGGTCGCGTACTCCGTAACGGAACAGAATTTGAGGATGGATTCTACCAGATAGACATAGGCTTCACGCTTGGATGAGAACATCCAGCCTACAATGGGTATACATACCGGCGCCAGGATACGATAGAAGCAGAAGGTAAAGAGGGTCGTTGGGCGGAAAAACTCCAATGTAAGAAACGTGCCACGAGCCTTAATTAAAGGGTGTACTGCTTGGATTCCTGCTGAAAGGGAATCCAAATTACGCATACCATAGCCACAGAGTACGGCATCAAAACTACCGGCTTTAAAGCAAGGCTTAAGTGCGTCCATGCGCACCAAATAGGGCGTTGGTGTTCCATGTGCCGAAGTCTGGTTAATTGGGGGCGTTCTGAATTTC
>JAYSRH010000355.1:0-8248 GCA_043721115.1 Fibrobacteria bacterium
TCCCTTACGGCCTGGTTGATTCTCTGTGTACGCTTCAATCTAAGGTTACCCTTTCAACTGCAACACTCGATAGTGGTGGCTGGTTAGGCCTTGCCACCCTGGGACTTGCACCCAGGAAGAAATGCCGAGCTGTGCTCGGCGCACCAACGACCTGCCAAATGTATGGACTTAATCCAAAAATTAGCTCGGGGGGTGTAGGAATGTAGGCACAATGATCCAATAATTTCCTACCCATTTCTGGCGGCAGGATACGGAAAGCTTTTCGTTATGGGGGGTGTATTACGGTACAGTGGAAGTGAAAGACTTATGACCGCCGAGGTAATGGCATACGACCCTGCCACCAATCTTTGGACCAACTGGTATCCCTTTGAAAATCCCATGCACCCAGACTATATGGTTTCCACCGGGGATAAATTGATCTCCATTGGGGCCAGCACGAGTGGAATCGGCTTTGCCGGCGACCCACTACTGGTTCAGGTCGCGGACATTGCGGAGTAAGGGCTTAGACAGGACTTAACGAACAATTCGGCTTTTAGGCCGGAGCAGGTGCCGAATACCCGTCGGCGCTTGCAGGGGCGGCGGTGAGAACCGTCGCCCTTTCTTCATCCACGGCCACCGAATAATACCAGCCATTGATAGCCCCGATAGTCCACCAGTAAATAATGGCCATGGACGCTATGGCGAAATAATCCCAGAACATGGATGCAAAAGTCCCATACAGAAAGAGGGAGAACAGGATCGATGTCTGCATCTGCCTTTCCAAATCCCCGCTGTCCCGGTAACGCCGCACTAGCCACCGGGCCCGCTTCAGGGTCAGGAATACCAGCCGGAAATAGAAGAAAATCCCGAATATACCGGTTTTGAAAAATACCCACATCACGGTATTATGGGGCGATACGTCCTTGAATTTTTGGTGCAGGCCCAGGACGTTGAGTTCGAAATCAAAATCACTGCCCACGCCCCCGGGTACCAAGGGATTCCTGATCCCGGCATCGATGACTTTTTTCCACGCGGCAAACCGAAAGAATATAGAAGGATCCGTGATTTTGCCCTTGGCCACCACCGACACACGGTTCAGGAGGATTTCCCTACTGGATGCCGAAAGCTTGAATACCGCTCCGGCCGCCAAGAGTCCAATGAAACCGATGCCTAGGATCTTTCTCGGATTGATGCGGGTCACAAAGAGTTGGCCCAATAGGCCCAAGGAAATACCTCCCCAAACTGCCCGCTTAGCGGAAACAAGGATGAAGAAAAGCGAGATGACCAGCAATACCAAGCCACCGGGCGTGGATTTACGAAGAATCAGAAAGCGTGAGACCAGGAAGAAGAATACGACGGAAATATAGGCGAGCGAGTCCTCCTCAACATATCTGAAGCCCCCGGTGGTGAGCTGTTTAGCGCCCACGCCAGTCGCCAAGGAGAAAAATGAATACCCAATGGTTAAGATTCCAGCTATGCGCAGAATGCGTGCCTGGAAGGATACGTTCTCAGAATTTGCGCGAACCGATTCAAAAATTAGATAGCCCCAGATCACCCACATGAAGTAGCGAGAATCGGCTAGGGCGCGGCCGAAGCCAAATTTAAGGGCGCCGAAGCCGACCAAGGCGGAGAAGAACAGCAGCGTTGCCACGAACCAAAATCCGATTTTCAGGCGCCCGGATACAAAACCTTTGAATGCTTGCAGACAGAGTAACAAGATCATTATTGAAATGGAAATGCCGGCGAGTAGAATGTTCTTCCCGCCCACATTGAAAATATTGAAGCTACGTAGGAATAGTGTTCCGAATGTCCCCAATACCAAGATCACGCCGATAAACGGGCGTGTGGACAGGGAAAATCCTACTGGAATCATTGCTTCCTATTCTTGGTGATATCACGAACTAAAACCGAAAAATATCCAATTAGAAAACTGAGAATGGCACCCAAAGGAAAGATTATCTTTTTGCTCGGAGAAATCCTCCAAGGAGGCGATTCAGCAGGCTCAAGAATGGTAATGGGAGGTAAGGATTTAACCAGCTCCAGATTAGCCATTTCCAATTCCTTCTTTACCAAGAGGTACTTTTCTTCCTTAACCTTATACTCTAAAACAAGGTCATTCATAATGGCTAAGCTATACGGTTTCTCAACTCCGTAATTTCGTTCCTTGAAATCCACAAGCTTTTTATTGGCCGCTTCCCGCTCTCCATCCGCAGAAACAATAGCGAATTCAAGACGCCCGAGTAAAGAGCGAATTCGATTCCCTTGAGCCTCGTAATATTCCGTGAAACCGGCGATGACAAGGCCATTTAAAAGTGCTTCGCTTAACCAACGCGACTCGGCTTCCATGGTAATCTGATAGAGCCCCCCGTCTTTGGTTTCCACCTTTATCTTTTTTTGAAAACTCAATATTTGATTGTAAAAGACTTTTTCACCCAGCGAATCCATATGGAGGGCCTTGCGAACTTCAACTGAATCCTTACCTAAGGAGTCCGGTACCCGTGAGGCAACCAACCGCTTCACCACGGGCGCCGTCTTCAACAAGCCGAAAAAAAAGTCCATGTCACCAGATCCCTCCTTCGCTAGCGAGGCCAAACCGAGCAGCCCACTGACACTAGGGCTTTCCGATTTAGCGGGGACAAGAATGATTTTGGATTCGTACACATTCTTCTGTAATAAATAATATCCCGTCGTAAGCCCTATGCCCACCGCCAAGATGGCCAATAGGGTGGATAAGTACTTGGGCACTAAACTAAAGAAATACCCAATCTCGATTTCCTCTAGAGCCGACTTGGCCGGTGGTCTTTCTTGTGTAACTTTTTCTTGGATCATACCTTCGCCTTTCTTCCGGCCAGTTCATGAAAGACTTTGGCGAGGATGCTGGTAGAGTCCTTCCACGAAAATTGCCTAACGTTTTTAAGTCCTTTTGTGGCCATGGCCTCCAAATTTATCTTGCCATCGCGTAAACATGCAAATGCCTTGGTCCAAGCCGCTTCATCTCCGGGATCAAGTAACAAGGCTGCGTCTCCCGCTACCTCGGATAGGCTTGCGGCATTCGAGCTCACTACCGGAACACCAAATGCCATACTCTCCAAGATAGGAATGCCGAATCCTTCGAAGTACGATGGGAAAAAGAAAGCTTTAGTTCTGGCCATATAATCCTCTTTTTCGGCTTTACTGACAAAGCCTTTAAACAGAATCTTCTCGGTATATCCTTCACTGGCCACATAGCCCCGCAACTCACAGGCTGCATTTCCATCTCCGCCTAAAATCACCAAGGGCAAATCCATTTCCGACTCCCGGTCACTGCGAATATAAGCACGGCACAGGGTCATCAGGTTCTTATGTCGATGCAAACGTCCAGCCGACAGGTACCACTCAGGACGTTTGCTTTGCTGGGATAGCGCCGAAGGTCCGCCATTAGGTGCAGCCAGGATATCCGAGGCTCGCTGGGGATAACGCCTTCGCAACTCATCAACAGCATGTCTGGAAACACTTATGATTTTGTCCGATTTTGCCATCACACTTCGCAAGGCCATGCGCCGGTAAACTAAACGCGCATGGGAGTATTGCAGGCTACCTTGTGGATGGTACTCCGCTAAATCGTGAATCGTGTTGATTTGCGGACAACCTAGGTTCTGGCAAAAAGACAAATTCGGCCGCCAATAAATATCCACACCTAATTTTCGTACCACGGCTGGAAGCGAATATTTTTCCCAAATTAATTGGGCGGGAAGGCTCAATTGCCGGAACTTCAACCGTAAGGGGAAGCGGATACGTTCGAATCCCGGATCCATATCTGCATAGAGTTCACGTGTGTCGTCAGATACAATAAGGAAAACATGAAAGTTAGTTCCCATTGCTTGGGGCAAATTGCGAAGGTGCTCCCTCAAAACCTGACCTACACCATAGACATGGTTCCCACAACTCAAGGTGTCGATTAGCACCTTCATTTTTGCAGAACGTGGGCATAGACGTCCATATGAGACTCAGCCATGGCTTCTGGCGCCGCCGCATCCACCAAAGCCTGGAATTCATGGGGAATGGGTCCACGAGAACATAGTTCCCGTACCTTGGAGGCCATTCCACCAATATCGTTCTTGGGCAAAATACCTATACCCTCAAAGTTTCGGTACACATCCGGAACATAGGGTCCATCGGTGGTGACTACCGGAGTCCCTTGCACGACTGCTGCGAGGAAGGATCCCCTTCGATCACTAACCCCTTCTTCGAAAGGCAGCAGACAACAATTGCTATTGGCTAATCTCTGGGCCACCTCTTCGCGGTTTAGATGCCCTGCAAAGACAATGACGTCTTGCATTCCCATGGATTTGCACTGTTCCTGCAAGGCCTGATGATATGGATTTCGCCCGGGCTGATAGCCACCAATCACAGAAAATGAATATCCATCGGACCCAAGAATTGCGGCTACTTGAAAAAAACGCTCTATTCCCTTCATTGGCTCAAGTAGACCGAAATACGTTACCAATGGCTTGGCCTTACTGCGCTGCGGATTAAGGGAGGCGGGAATATTACTCGGTAGCGAAGCACGACTAACTTTGCTTTTCCATCGTCCAAGGATTTTTGCATCCTTAGTAGTAATACTGATTACCGCATCACTTAGAATTAGGTTAATCATTGCTCGAGTGCGCCACCGTAACCGACGCTCGCCGAATTCATGAAAAGTGGTAACCAAAGGAATTCCGCGAAACCGAGCACTGAGCCAAACGGGGAGGATATTAGTTAAGGGGGCGCGATTGGTGCCGCCTCCCATAAAAGACGGATACTGTTGATGAAAAACGTCCGGTTTCTCGGTTTGAATAATTTTCGCGATAAGGGCAAGATCATTAAGTCCCCATGTTTTTACTACTGAGTATACTTTTGCATCGCCAAACAAATCCGGTTTCACCTCGGGGAAATCCGAAGTGATGATTACCATTTCGACTTGAGATCGCAGGACCTTATACAATTCATAAACATAGTCACCGACACCGGAAGGAACATCCGGAATCGCGCCCGTAAAGAGCATCACCTTCACGTCGAGACTCCAAAAATTTTCTCGCGCAACACTCGGAACATGAAAAGGGGGTTGCCGATAACATATCGATTAAACATTCTTTTTGGTTCGATGTAGAGCCGATATAACCACTCCATACTATGATCGGCCATGAATCGTGGGCAGCGCGAAACGCTTCCGGAGACGAAGTCGAAACAGGCGCCGCCATTCAATGCAATCCGAACATCCAAATTTTTCCAATTCGATTTTAGCCAGAATTCTTGTTTGGGCATACCCATCCCCAATACCAGAATATCCGCATGCGCGCTATTGACAATATTTACAACACTATCATTTTCCAACCCATGGTGACAGAAATATCCATCACGACAGCCTTTAATCAAAAGCCGTGGAAACCGTTCCCGCATTCTTTCTGCGGCAGCCTGCGTCACTCCCGGTTTCCCTCCCAAGAAGAAAAGGGAATATCCTTTTCTCTCACAATATAAGCCCAGCTCCCACATCCAATCCGCATAAGTGATTCGTTCAGGTATTGTATACCCCAAAATACGTGCCGCCCACATGACTCCCGCGCCATCACAGAAAACCACTGGTGCAGCATTTAAAAAATCTTTAAGCCAAGGAATTCTATTCGCCAAGTTCATGCAATGGACATTCACATTCAGGACCTGGTGTTTTTCGCCCCGATCAATCACTCCACCAATAAAAGCGTGCAAGCTGGCCTTGTCAAGTAGAGAAACTTTAATACCTAGAATTTGAACCTTTGGAATCAGCGCTCCTGCATCCGACTCTTCATGGGCTGGATTTACCATAGTATCGAACACTCAACTCCCAATTTTGTCGTTCTGCCTTCCGCCTCGTATTGCCAATATGCCTTGGCCTTTAGTATTTGGCGCCAGAGCATCTGGGCCTCAAGGGTATATTTCGCTTCATAGCTGGTTGGCCCAGCTAGAAAGGTTTTGGTGAGGCCGTCGATCGCATCGTCATGGATGATTCCCAAGGTGGCACCCCGCGAAAGTCCTTTCTCATTCCACTCTCCACTGCTCTTGATTTGTAGCCAAGCTAGAGGCCGATAGGCAAGCTGAATATCTATAGTCCGTGAATCCGGTCCTAACTTGCTAGCACTAGGTACATTGTACTGACGGAAACTTGTCTGTGGCATTCGGCCATTATATGTCCAAGGTTCAACATGAGTCCATTCGGCCACTAGATCCCCATCAATGTATCGCCATGGCGATAGGATTTGAAAACCAACGAGCACGGCCCAACGGTTCTCCCAAAAATCATCAAAAAAAGATGTTGGTCCCATGAGGTCGTCAATAAACATTTCACCCCAGAGAGAAAATCCATGTGGCCTTGTTATCAGGAAATCCATTCCCATAGCGGCATTGTCACGACCGCCATGGTTTGCCTCGGAAAAGGTCATGGGGGTCAAGGGCAAGGCATACACCCAGTCTGGGTCTCTATTCTGATAGATGACTATGTCCTGTAACCCTAAGCTCAACCAGTCTGAAGGTCTGAATTGCAGACGATGGAGATTGGCATATTTGAGGATATCATAATCTGTATCAACCATTTGCAGAAGAGTAGCGTCGACCACAAGCCAAGGAGCGAAATCAACTCGAGCTTGGATTTGGTAATAATCAGGTGCGCTCCGAGATACCATTAAGGAAGAAAAATATCCTGGTCCGGTACTTAACCGATCTTTACCCGCTTTTATCGTTAGCCAAGGTAAATGCAATAGCATGTAGTGCTGAAACCGATTAAACGTCCGATCTTCCTTGGGCCCTTCACCTGTTCGCTTCTCTACCGAATATGTTTCACCGAAAGCTGGATCATACTGATGCGAAAACTGAGCCCGATCTGTGTATTCAGTATAAGCCAAACCGCGACTATAGTATGAGAAATATGGGGAAAGCTGACCATAGACCATCCAACCCAGTCCCGTCAACTGCGAGGCTTGATCTGAATCGTTTCCACTGCGACTGCTCCAACCTAATTCAGCCACGGGAGAAAAGAAGAGGCTATGTGCTCGAACGGAATCTTCCCAAGTCCACAGATTTCTCCTCCAGCTTGGCAGCTCTCCTTGAAGCGAAAGCGAGTCAAAACCCCTCAATGCACCATCACTCACCAAATGGTTAATTTCATTTTCACTTACAGGCGCCCCTTGACTACGGAAATGGGAACCGGTACGGAGCTGTATTCGCCTTAAGGTTTCGAAGCCAAATCCCGATATTGGGATATCCAAATTAGACTGGCCTGCGGAGATCCCTTGCCAAAGGAAGAGGAGTGTGCTAATTAGCCGTTTCATATTCCGCCCTAGAGAAGGACTAGGACTCCAAAACATTAGGTAACCTGGAAGTCCTGCGAGGATAAGGCGTCAAGATCCGCCTTCATCATGATTTCAACAAGCTGTTCAAACTTCACCTTAGGATTCCAACCCAACTGTTTTTGCGCCTTGGCGGGATTCCCAAGCAACAACTCCACCTCAGCAGGACGATAAAATTTTGGATCAACTTCCACAATGAGTTTTCCTGATTTTCGATCACGTCCAATTTCACGATCGCCCTCACCTTCCCAGATAATTTCATATCCAGCAAATGGTGCAGCTTTTTCAATGAATTCACGTACTGTATGAGTCTCCCCCGTTGCAGCGACATAGTCATCCGGCTTAACCTGTTGTAACATCATCCACATCATTTCCACATAATCCTTTGCATAGCCCCAATCTCGCTTGGCGTCCATATTACCGAGCCTAAGCGTTGATTGTAACCCTGCCCTAATCCGAGCTAAGGACAACGTTATCTTTCGAGTAACGAAATTTTCCCCACGCCGTGGAGATTCGTGGTTAAAAAGAATTCCGTTGCTGGCATGCATTCCGTACGATTCCCTGTAGTTTTTGACGATCCAAAAACCATACATTTTAGCGACGCCATAAGGCGATCTTGGATAAAAGGGTGTGTTTTCGGTTTGTGGAACTTCCTGCACCTTACCATAAAGCTCAGAGGTAGAGGCCTGGTAAAAACGAGAGTTCAGTTTATTGCTGCGAATGCCTTCCAGTAAACGCAAGACGCCTGTAGCATCTACATCGGCAGTAAATTCTGGTGAGTCAAAAGACACTTTAACATGACTCTGGGCAGCAAGGTTATAAATCTCGTCTGGGCGGGTCTCCGCAATAATTCGGTTTAAGCTGCTGGAATCCCCCATATCACCGTAATGGAGGTCGTAAATTTTGCCTTCCTTACGAGCCTGCTCTCT
>JAYSRH010000356.1:0-8248 GCA_043721115.1 Fibrobacteria bacterium
TCAATCGCCGTTTCCGAACCCGCGACATAAGCCCCGAATCCGCCGTATGCTTTTCCAAAAGTGCCCATCACCAAAATGCGACCGGAGGCCATACCGGCCTTTAACGCCGTCTCGAGTAAATGCGGATATGCACCAGTCGAATGGGCTTCGTCAAGGTACAGATAAAATCCAAAGCGATTTTGTAGAGTCAGCAGCTCTTCCAATGGCGCGAAGTCCCCGTCCATGCTGAAAAGCGTTTCACTGCATACCAATCCAGGAGCGTTATGCGCGCCACCAAGTTCCTTAACAAGGAGCGACTCCAGGTGGGTCATATCCCGATGACGGTAACGGTAAAAGGACCCGGACAAGGGACGTAGGGCTTCGGCAATGCTGGCATGATTAAGCTTATCACTGAATATCGGTCCCAGAATGGGCGCCAAGGATTGGATGACGCCCAGGTTGGCCATGAATCCTGTATTGAAAAGCACAGCTTTGCCCAGGGGTCGCATTTTAAATACGGTCTGTTCCAACTCCAAGTGTATGGGCAATCCTCCACCTAGCAGTCGAGAACCTCCTGAGCCGACGCCTAAGGCTAGAGCCGCTTCAGCCGCTGCCCGCTTCACTTCGACATGACTGGCCAAGCCGAGGTAATTATTGGAACTGAGGTTAAGGCATTTTTTCCCTTCGCGGATCAAATGCTTTTCCGGAAGCCCGTCATAGCCAGACCGGGTTCGCAGCCTGTCCTGATGACGTAAATCTTCCAAGGCTTCGGAAAATGGGGTCACTTTGGACTCTGATTCCACCAAGCCTCCAGACTTGCCGACAGGGATTTGCCCCAGGCAGCGGCGACGGGTGAAAAATTTTCCGGGCCTAGCGCCAGCTCCGGACAGAAACTCAATTCCCCCAAGCAGGGAATATGGGTCAGGGCTTCCAAGGTGATGCGATTGTCTGCGCAAATATCCAGCACTGCAGTATCACGGTGACAAAAGACAAAACCGGAAACCGGGACCGCCATTGCCTTCAAATAGGACACTGTGGTCAATGTATGATGAAGCGTACCCAGGCCCGGCGCACTGGCAATAATGGTTTCCAGCGACAATTCTCCTGCCAATCCGGCCAGGCTGTCTCCCTTGCGATTAATTGGAACGGCACAGCCTCCTACGCCTTCCATCACCACCAAGTCATGGGTGCCCGCCAGTGAGAAAAAGTCCTCTTTGATGCGCCCCAAGTCGATGGATACTTTTTCTTTTTCCGCGGCCAGATGGGGTCCGGCGCTCATCCGTAACAGGTAGGTAACGTGCACGGTCAATGCATTGCCCGCCAATGCGCTTACCCATTCAGCATCCCCGTATTCTTTGGAGGGCGTGCCATAAAAAAAAGTTCCGCATTGGATAGGTTTGTAATAGGCGCATCGCAATCCCATGGCTCTAGCCCAAAGGACCAAGGCCAAACTCAAAGCGGATTTACCGATATCCGTTCCTGTGCCGGTGATAAACAGTGCTTTTCCCATTTCTGGTACGAAAATCTATTAAATGCCGATTTTTATTCGGTCCCTACAGCGAGTTGTTGAGCTGTAGCATCAAACCTTCTTATGCATTTCGATTGATTGACAGATAGGGGTGGCGGTGCTATTTTCCATGCCCCGGTTCACTAGCCGGGCTGGCCGAAGTGGTCAGTGAAGTGAAAATCGGACGATTAGCTCAGCTGGTTAGAGTATTACCTTGACATGGTAGGGGTCACTGGTTCGATTCCAGTATCGTCCATTTTCTCACCCTTTGAATAAGCCTAAAAGACTCCGCATGGGTCCTGCATTTGGTAGCCTTCAAGGCTTCGAGCGGCCTTAAAAAACAACCGCCCACCATTTAAAAGACGTATTGCCAGGCGTTTTTCTATTTTCCCTCGAATTCAGTGAGGTTTTCTTGTCTACTCTTAAAATCACTCTGCCCGATGGCTCCGTTAAGGAAATTCCCTCAGGAAGCACGGTCTTAGATGCCGTGAAGAGCATTGGTCCCGGCTTAGCCCGTGTTGCTATTGCCGCTGTGTTTAACGAACAGCAAGTGGATCTTTCTCGTGTTTTGACGGAATCCGGAACTCTGCGCGTACTGACGCCTAAGAATCCAGAATCCCTGGAAATCGTTCGCCATTCCATGGCGCATCTCATGGCCATGGCTGTAACGGAATTGTACCCGGGAACCATGCTCACCATTGGCCCCATGATCGAAACCGGTTTCTATTACGATTTCGATTCCAAGCATAAATTCAGCCCAGAGGATTTTCCCGCCATCGAAGCCAAAATGCTTGAGTTGGCCCAAAAAGATTTTCCCGTGATTCGCACCGAAATGGCCAGACTAGACGCCATCGCCTATTACCGCGATCCGGCCCATGCCGAACCTTATAAAGTGGAGATGATGGAAGAGTGGACAGATGCCACTGTCAGCTTCTATCAGCAGGGAACTTTTTCCGACCTCTGTCGCGGCCCGCATGTGCCCTCGACTGGTAAACTGCTGTACTGTAAACTGCTTTCCGTAGCTGGCGCGTATTGGCGTGGAGACGAGAAGCGCGCCATGCTGCAACGCATTTATGCCACAGCTTTTTTGACCAAGGAAGATCTGGAAAAACATCTTTTCCAGTTGGAAGAAGCCAAGAAGCGCGATCATCGCAAGCTGGGAAAAGAGCTGGACTTTTTCCATCTCGAAGAAGGTTCGCCCGGCATGGTGTTCTGGCATCCTCGCGGTTGGAGGCTGTATTCCACACTGATGAATTATATTCGCGAGAAATTATCACGTCGCGGCTATCAGGAAGTGCGCACTCCCGAAGTCGTCGAGAAAAATCTGTATGTACGATCCGGACATGTGGAAAAATACGCCGACCTCATGTTCTTTACGGAAAGCGAAAAGCGTGAGTATGTGATCAAGCCCATGAACTGTCCGTGTCATGTGGAGATTTATAAGCAAGGCATCAAGTCCTTTCGCGACCTGCCCATTCGTCTGTCTGAATTCGGAAAATGCCATCGCAATGAATTGGCGGGCGTCATGCACGGCCTGATGCGCGTGCGCGGCTTTACACAAGATGATGCACATATTTTTTGCGCCGTGGATCAAATAGCCGATGAAGTTGCGGACTTCTGCCGGTTGCTACAAGATGTGTATAAGGATTTCGGTTTCCAGGACATTATCGTCAAGCTCGCAGATCGCCCGGCACCAAATAAACGGGTGGGTGCGGATGAAGTTTGGGACAAGTCTGAGCTTGCTTTAAAAGAAGCGTGCCAACGCGCAAACCTCGACTATGAAATGAATCCCGGCGAAGGCGCTTTCTATGGGCCTAAATTGGAGTTCACGCTAAAAGATTCGCTCGGACGCCATTGGCAATGCGGTACCATTCAAGTGGACTTCAATACCGCTGAACGCTTAGGCGCCGATTATGTAGCCTCGGACGGTTCCAAGCATGCACCGGTCATGTTGCATCGCGCAATTTTCGGATCGTTGGAGCGCTTCATCGGAATTCTTATCGAAAATTTTGCCGGCGACTTGCCGCTTTGGATCAATCCACAGCAGATTCGCATCCTGCCGGTGTCGGAAAAATTCGTTACCCAGGCCCAGGAATTGAGTGAAAAGTTCCTAAATGCCGGATTTTACTCCGAAGTAGATGAGCGAAATGACAAAATCGGATTTAAAATCCGTGAGGGCGAGCGCGAGAAGGTGCCCTATTTGGTTATTTTAGGTGATAAAGAGGTCCAATCCGGAAAAATTGCGCTCCGAAAGCGTAAAACTGGGGATCTGGGCGCTTTTTCCTTAGACGAAGCGCTGGAAAAACTTAAATTAGAGATTTTGAATCGGGGAATGTAGTCCCCGTCGGGGTAATAAAGCCCCTGACTCATGAAAGGCAGAGATTGCAGCGAAGACCCTTTTTTAGTGCCCCCAAAGAAACCATCCGCATTAACGAACATATCCGCACATACGAAGTGCGTGTCATCGACGCCGATGGAAAGCAATTGGGTGTGCTTACCGTACCCGCCGCCATGGAAAGGGCGAAGGAAAGACAGTTAGACCTGGTAGAAGTATCGCCAACTGCCCAGCCGCCAGTGTGTCGTATCATGGATTTCGGCAAGTACAAGTACGAAATCTCTAAAAAAGCCAAAGCCTCCAAGGCCAAGCAGCATATCATCAAAGTCAAAGAGATCAAGTTCCATCCCAAAACGGGAGAAAATGACTATAATTACCGCCTCGTTCAGGCGAAAGAATTCCTGGACAAAGGTTTCAAGGTCAAGGCTACGGTGGTATTCCGTGGTCGAGAAATGGCCCACATGGAGTTTGGTTCCAGGTGGCTGAAGAAAATGACCGTGGATTTGGTCGGTATAGGATTGGCGGAAACGGGCTCCATTCAAGAGGGCCGAAACGTGACCACCATTTTTGCACCGGTCAAGCACCATGTGCCTGCTGTCGTTAAGCCTAAAGCTCCCGGTGAGCCGAAATCGGCGAAGTCGGCGGATGGAGCAACGGTAGAGTCGGAAGTCAAGTCTCCGGAAGCAATCGCGCCAGTTCGCGATCAAGCTTCCGAGGCCACGGCCGATTCAGTGCAACCCTGAAAGTGATGAGAAGGAGTATATCGTGCCGAAGATGAAAACCCATAGCGGAGCTAAGAAGCGATTCAAGCTCACGGCCAATGGAAAAGTAAAGCGCAAGAGCGCCAACAAGAATCATATCAATGCAAAATTGACTCCGCAGCGCCGTCGCCGTTTGGGAAAATCTGCATACGTACACAAGTCGGACGAAGCCCGCATCAAGCGAATGCTTGGCGTCGGCGGCTAACACTACCATAGTCCAGGTTATAGGAGAGAGAAATGCCCAGAGCAACACACCGCGTTCCATCCCGTGCGCGTCGCAAGAAAATACTGAAAGAGGCCAGAGGATTTTATGGCCGTAAAAAGTCGAACTTAAAACTCGCCAAAGAGGCAGTGGATAAGGCTCGCGTTTTTGCAACCATCCATCGACTGGACAAGAAGGCGGCCTTCCGTTCGCTTTGGACCGTGCGCATCAATGCCGCCGCCCGCGAAGTTGGAACGACCTACTCGCGTCTCATTGCCGGACTCAAGAAGGCAGGAATCAACTTGGACCGAAAGATCCTCGCTGATCTGGCTCTTTCCGATTCCAATGCATTTGCCAAGGTGGTCGAAGCCACTGGGCTGCTTAAGTTGGCTTCCAAGGTCGCTTAAGTTCGCAAATCCAATCGGATTGCGATTTCCGCAGAGTATGTAACAAGCGCCGTCTCCCTGGGACGGCGCTTTGCTTTTTCGCTATATTTCCCTAAGCCACTTTTTCACTGGACGCTGTACTTCCATGCAAGCAATTGAAACCATTCGAACCCAATTCGAGCAGGACTTGAACGGATTGGAAAGCCTTTTGAACGGCAGGGGTCGGACTGAGGAAGAAGCTGTTTCCTTACTGCGCAAATTTGAAGATCTAAAAGTGCGCTACGTTGGAAAGAAGGGCGATATTTCCGGACTGCTGCGCTCCATGGGCACATTGGCCCCGGAAGCTCGGCCGGAATTCGGCAAGTTGGTTAATGAACTGCGAGACTTTGCGGAAGCACGGTTCGCGGTTCTGCAAAGCCGCATCGATGAAGCCAAGATTGAAAGCAGTTTAACGGGTGGACATGCCGATCCCACTTTACCTGGAACGCGCATGCCAATTGGAAGCCTGCATCCCATGACTCAGGTTCGTGAGGATATCATCGGATTTTTCCAAGGGCTGGGTTTTGAACTGGCCCTGGCTCCCGAAGTGGACAATGACTGGTACAATTTCGAAGCCTTGAATATTCCGCCTGACCATCCTTCCCGTGACATGCATGATACCTTCTACGTGGACGATCAGGTGGTGCTGCGCACGCACACCTCCAATGTCCAAGTGCATTACATGGAAACCCATCCGAATCAGCCTATTCGCATCATTGCCCCCGGCTTCGTGTACCGAGTCGACAATGACGCCACGCATTCGCCCATGTTTCAGCAAGTTGAGTGCCTGGTGGTGGATAAGGATATTTCCTTTGCTCATTTGAAGGGGACCTTGTTTTTATGGGCCCAGCATATGTTTGGATCCGAGGCCACGCTGCGATTTCGTCCCAGTTATTTTCCCTTTACGGAACCGTCGGCGGAAATGGATGTATCCTGTATTTTCTGCCAGGTTACGCATGGCCAACCTGGCACAGGCTGCCGCGTGTGCAAACATTCGGGTTGGATTGAAATCGGTGGTTGCGGAAGCGTTGATCCGGCGGTTTTCCAGAAGGTGGGATGGGATCCGGAAATCTATACCGGCTTTGCCTTTGGATTCGGAATCGATCGTATCACCATGCTCAAGTATGGGATTCCCGATATCAGTTATTTGACCAAGAATGACAACCGCTTCTTGAAACAGTTTTAGGAAAAAAGATGGAAGTCAGCCTCAATTGGATTCGTAAGTATGTCGACCTAATAGGCGTGTCGGATGCATCTGGCGTTTCGCAGGGCGTGTTGGGAAACGATATCCAGACGATTTCTCATGCGCTCACCTCCTTGGGTTTTGAAGTGGAAGGCATTCGTACCCAAGGGGCCGGAATTTCAAATGTTGTTTCCGCGGAAGTTTTGGAATGCGGTCGCCACCCGGAAGCGGACTCACTTTCCATTTGCCAAGTGACCGATGGGACCACCACTTTTCCTGTTGTCTGTGGTGCGCCTAATGTGGCCAAGGGTCAAAAGGTGATGTTGGCCCGGGTTGGAGCCGAATTGCCCAGTGATGAAGCTGGCAAACCTGGAATTAAAATTAAAAAAGCCAAATTGCGGGGGCAGGAATCACACGGCATGTTGTGTTCCGTGCGGGAATTGGGGCTGGGTGAGGGTCATGACGGAATCCTGATCCTGGATGCCTCTGTGCCACTCGGAACCGAACTGAAAAACATTCCTGATCTGTGCGATACGGTTTTTGAGATCAATGTCACTCCCAATCGGCCTGACGCGCTATGCCATATTGGTGTTGCCCGGGAGCTCGCCGCGAAGTTTGGGAAACCGCTCCGTTACCCTATATCGGAACTCCTGGAAACAGGTCCCGATGCTTCCAGCTTGGCTGAAGTTCGCCTTGAAGAGGAAGACGGATGCACTCAGTATGTAGGCCGAATCATTCAAGGTGTCAAGATAGGTCCCAGCCCGGAGTGGCTGGTCAAGGCATTGCATTCCCTGGGCAAACGCAGCATCAATAATGTAGTCGACCTCACCAATTATGTTCTCCTTGAACTCGGTCAGCCTTCCCATGCCTTCGACCTCGATAAAATTTCTGGAAAACAAGTGCTCATCCGACGGGCGAAGGTGGGAGAAAAACTGGTCACTCTGGATGGAGTGGAGCGTAACCTTACAACCGAAGACATGCTCATTGCCGATGCACAAGGGCCCATGGTGCTGGCGGGTGTCATGGGTGGAAAACGCACTGAGGTGGATGCGGAGACTGCAAATATTTTCCTGGAAGTGGCCTATTTCAATCCTGCCGTGGTTCGCCGCCAGGCCCGCCGCCACGGCCTTTCCAGCGATTCTTCCTACCGTTTTGAACGCGGTGTCGATCCCTTAAACACAGTTTGGGTAAGCGATTACCTGGCGAGCTTAATCGCCCGCTGGTGTGGTGGCCGAGTTGCTAAGGGTGCTATCCTTAAAACGGCCAAAGCCCACCTCACTTCACCGCGGCTGGTTTCCTTACGACCCAGTCGCGCGCAAAAAATCCTGGGCATGCCTGTGACGGAGGAGGAGGTTTTGAACCGGTTACGAGCCATCGGTTTGGAAAGCCGCGGATCCGTAAGTGTCCACAACGAAAGTGCCATTTCTTTTGCGATTCCCGGTTTCCGGGGAGACTTGGAACGCGAAGCCGATCTCATTGAGGAAGTTGCGCGCCTTGGCGATTACAATTCCATTCCCACCGTTTTGCCCTTATTGCCATTGGGCTTTGCCGCGCTCCCGGCCAATGAAAGCTTGGCTAAAACACTCCGTCATTTTCTCCGTGATGCAGGACTCAATGAAACCCTGAACCTTCGTTTCACCTCATGTAAAAACCTGGCCAAGCTGGGTTTGGCACCGGCCGATTCGCGCCAGATGGTGGTACCGTTGCGCAACCCCATCAGCGAGGAATGGGAGAATTTGCCCACGACCACCTTGCCCGCCATGCTACAGGCGGTTGCGTACAACCAAAACAACCAGGAACGGGATTGCCGTTTTTTTGAAATCGCCAAAGCGTTCTATCATCATCCAGAAGAGCGG
>JAYSRH010000357.1:0-3177 GCA_043721115.1 Fibrobacteria bacterium
TGGGGAGTACCGACCCCGGAGCGCGCGCCCGCAGCAAGCAACAAAGGACGGGTTAAGGCAAACTGACGTAGCCCACAGATGAAAACCCCAGGGTAAGTAAGTGCAGCCGAAACCCAGTCCGACTTGCCGGGCCAGCTCCAAAACCAATTTGGGCGAAGCCCCGGAGTGGCACTGGAAAGTGCTGCCGAGCAACCTGTGCGGTTGTTATACGCTGGTTTACCTCTCAATTTTCTTGGGGGGTGGCTTTGTATGCAATTCATTTTCACTTAGCGAATTATTTTTTTGTGTTTCAGGAAACTTATAGTATGTTGCATTGATTAGGTTAATATATTATAATTACAGTATGGCAAATAAAATTGTGGATGGCAGAAAATTGACCCGTGAAGTTCAAGAATCTTATCGAATGCGAGCTCTTGCGCTTAGATACGAATCGAACTACTCCGTAAAAAAGATCAGCGAAATATTTGGAATTCATTACAATAGTGTGTCCAGATGGTTTTGCAAAGTTCGTCGTGGTGGTACGAAAGCCTTGATTAAAAGAAAAGCGAAAGGAGCAGAGAGATTACTTGATAAAAGCCATCTCAAGTGGCTCGAAAAGGCATTAACAAAAGAAGCCATTTCCTATGGCTTTTCTACTCCTCTTTGGACGGGAACATTAGTTAGGATTTTGCTTAAGAAAGAACGCGGAATTGAACTGGATCGCGTTACTGTATGGCGATATTTAACCCGTTTAGGACTTAGCTATCAAACACCTGAGAAGCGGTATTCCCAACAGGATAAAAATCTTGTAAATGAGTGGATCGAAAAAGAATGGCCAGCGATTCAACTATGGGCCAAGCGGAATAAGGCGATTCTTTACTTTGAAGATGAATCTGGGGTTTCATTAAGCCCGGTAATTGGAAAAACATGGGCTCCAAAAGGTAAACCACCTATTGTCCGGGTTAACGGCAAAAGAGGTGGTGTTCTAGCTATGTCGGCAATATCGCCTACTGGACGCATGTGCTTTAAATTGCAAAAGGGAATGATCAATTCGGAGGTAATGCTGAAATTCCTACTTCAAATCGGAGCTAACCATAAAGGAAGGAAAATTGGAGTGATTATGGATCAAGCTCCCTGCCATACCTCCAAGAAGATTCGGGAATTTTCGAAAAACTCGAAGCAAATTAAAGTGTTTCATATCCCGCCCTACTCCCCAGATTTGAATCCAGATGAAAAGGTTTGGCGCCATCTTAAACATGTGGCTTTAAAAAATCATCAAGCGCAGGATAAAAAGCAGCTCACAAAGCTTGTACTTGGAGCTCTTAGGCAAATGCAAAAGAATCCTACCCTAATCGAAAATATTTTTGAGAACTATTTAACCTAATCAGTGCAACATACTATATTATATGGAAAAAAATATGAGCACTGAGGGCTTACACCCAACCAGAGGAATTGTTGCCCGAATTTCTATTGCTATAATTTATTTTAGGATAGTCATAAGTCATATTACATGTGGTACAATGCCAATGGCTCGGATAACCTGGCACCTCCTCTTTTTGTAAGCGTATTAGTTTTTCGTCCTTGTCGAAGCATTTTTGACAGTAAGGGCCATCCTTTGCTCCATCCGACTTTTTTAGGTAATATTTATTTTTTTCAAAAACTATATCGTTTCTTTTTCCAATTTGTTCCTTAAGATTCAGAATTTCTGACCGCAGCTCGATATTTTCTTCGCGATTTGTTTGAAGCTGTTCTTTAGCATCGACAAGCCGATCGATTAATTCACTCATTTTAATTCTCAATTCAGCCTTGTCAAAAGCCTTTTCGGAATCACGGAGTATTCTTCCGAGGCCAATTGCTTGATTAATCGTGCCTAAGATTGTCACTACAGATGCTGCATCAGGCATAACTCTCCCTATTTGGTTTTCTCATAGACATTACAGAGGCCGGAAATTTATCAAAATGCTTTCTTTTGCGCGTCATTTAGATACCCTTGAACCATTCTTCTTCGATAGTGACCTTTTCCAATATTTCTTTTTTGATTCCAAGGTTTAATTCCTTCAACTTTTCGACTAATTGGTCGCCATCAATTAAATCAATAGGCGGAGCCCCATCTCTGGTTGATTCCTTACTCGCATCACGAGTAAATGAACCGGTAGTAATGAATAGACCTTTGTCGGCTCGGCCCTGCATTGCGCCACGGAAATCACGAATATCGCTTGAACTCACAACGCCTTTGTACCGTTTGCATTGAAATAAAACATGGAAGGACAAAAAGCCATTGATACGAGCTATTCCCTTCCCGTCTATTCCTCCATCACCGGTTCGTCCGGTAACTTCAACCTGGATAAAGCCTGATTCACGAAGCATTCGTTGAACTAAACGTTCAAATGCACTCGGATCCATTTCACCAAGGACTTTGCGAAGTTTTTGTTTCCAATCCTGGATTTCCTCCGGTTCTTCAATCTCCTGTTCTAATTCTGGCCCAGACTCTTTTCCCTTGCCTTCATTTTTCTTCTTATGCTGGTCTTCTTCTCGGACTCGCTTTACAACTTCCTGTGGATTTATTTTTTCAACATTCTTTGCAGATGAAACGATGGACCAAACACCTCGAGAACTATTTTCGAGGACTCCGAATTTTTTCAAATACGTTCTTGCCCATGCAAGTTGGTATTCGACCTCGCTATTAGATCCTTTTTCGTCGTGCGGAATTTCAAGAATATCGTCTGGAATTTTTTCGATCTCGAATACCTTTTGATTAATTTCCTCGATTGTTCCGGAACCACCCAGCAGCTTAAGAGCTTGGAACAATGGATTCATCATTTGATCATATGTCGGAAATTTCTTGTCAGATTTGATTTCTTTTTTCATAGTTTTGCGCGAGTATAGAAACCTTGCTCCCTATTTATCGACCTTGTTTTCGTCTGGATTACAAGGTATTGAAAAGACGATTGATTTGCAATTCTCTTTTCCGGTGCGCGTCCTCTCTTTCTTCCGTAATTCGTAATTTCTTCTCTTCCCACCCCCCAATAAAATTCTTCCCCATAAAATTGCCGGGCAAACTGGTAAGTTTGATTGGCAACATTTGAGGTAAACTTGCGTATAACGTTGCGCCATTACAAAGTGGGTTTTGAGGATTGCCCGAAACGCGAGGATTTGGGCGAAGTGGTGAGTACCGAGCCCGTAGCCCAAACCCGCAGC
>JAYSRH010000358.1:0-3176 GCA_043721115.1 Fibrobacteria bacterium
GGTTAAGGGCAGGATGGATCCGGCAGGATTCCTTAGAGACACGGACATAATATTGGGGCTGGTTATGGATTTGGCCACCAGATTGCGAGCGGGATTGTCGCTGCGGCTTAAATCAAGGAGCAGATTGGACACATTGTCCTGAATGGTGAATAGAGCCTTGGTGGAATCTTCAATTCCAAAGGATTCTCCGGATAGAATAATCTGTGGCGGCAACGTATCCAAGGCCAGAAAATAAGTGCCCGGATTTCCGATCGTGTAAGCATCGGCATCGGTGATATAGTTCACGGTAGATGTTCCAACCAGACTATACAGGGCACGTGGTTCGCCCGTGGGGGCGGTGAATACAATACTGGGAAAAGCGGTTGATCCCGGCGGTAGGGATAATCGAATTGCGAACTGTATATCGCGAAAGCCCTTCAAAACTGTCAAGCTGTCAGTACGCAATACTTCTACGTTAACAGTGGAAGCACCGGGAAGAATGCTGTTTAAACTGTAATTGCTGGAAAGGTCGATCTTTTGCCCAGGCCCAATGACTCGTAGGCCGGTTGTGATAAAGCTGTAATTGACCGTCAGCATTGGACTGCGCTGGATACGGCTCCCTTGTCCAGTTACGGCGATCGCTTTTAACGTAGCGGTGGTCTCGATCCAGAATGGACTGGTATACGGTTGGCTTCCGCTTTCCGGTCCAGGCGTGGATCCGTCCAAGGAATAGTAGATGAGGGCGCGCTTGGTAGAGGTTTGCAATTGTATCTGAATTCTAGATGTGTAGTCGCCGCTGCCATAAGATGCCTTCACCGTATCCGCAATTAAGGTATAGGTCTCGGACATTACTGCACTGACGTTTGAATCCTTGATGGCGATCGCTTTAAGGACGGCGCTGGAATCAAGGAGAATTGGAACACCGGGATAAATGGGCGAAGTTGAGATTGGGTCTTTGCCATTCCAGGTATAGTGTATGGTTGCCCCTGGGGTATGTGAAGTGAGGGTGATAAGCTGGCTATCATAAAATATTTTTCCTTTGGGATTGGCCTCTGGTGCCTCCAATCGACGGGTAAAAGTATAGTGCATGGTATCGCTGAAGAGGGAGCCTTTGATGGCGATGATATTCAGTACTCCGGCCGCACGCAAAGTAATGGGAGACGAATATTTGAGTAGGCCCGCCGTTCCAAAGGTGTAGTAAAGCACCGCGTCCGGGGTCGATGTCGGAGGAAACATGGATACGACCATGCTGTCCGTGAAAGTGCCGCCGGGAGGGATGGCCTGCGGGTTACCAAGTGTGATGGTGGTGTCCACAGTTTTGTGCATATAAATATTGGTCCGAATGATGCTCGGCTGGAAACCGGACTTATAAACTCGGGCACTAACGGTCGTAGTTGCGCGAAGTGTAAGAGGTGTGGTATAGCGGGATTTGCTGGAGTCTGGATCCGATTGGTCCAAGGTGTAAAAGATGGAACTTCCCGAGGTTGGCCCAGTGATGGTAACAACCTGGGAGTCTTGAAAAGGGGTAGAGGGGTCGGGGGAGATAACCGGAGTCTGCGCTTGGGGTAGGAGCAGTTTAGGATAATTCCAGTTAGTCAACGCGGAGGAATCCGTACCCAACATGGCAAAGGCTTTAAGTCTGGTGGAATCTTTGAGAACAATGTCGCTGCTGTATTCAAGAAATGGGAGGCCATTGCGCGAATAGAATATTTTAGCACCAGTAACAGTAGTTGAAAGTTTAATCGATATGAAATCCGTAAACGTCTTGGGTGCCGGCAGTATAGTAGGGGCGGGAAAAATCACATTCAATTTTGCCGAAGCTGAAGTTGCGCTACCTCCGAGACTGGTTACTCGGCAACTGATACCGGTGCCGCTGTCACTGCGTTTAGCACCCACAATCGTATACACGGAGTCCCAGGCCCCCAAAATCATTTGGTCATTGCGCAGCCATTGGTAGAGAATGGCCAACTTACTTGAAACGAAAATTTTGAAGGTAGCGTTTTGTCCGACTTTCACCGTTGTGTCCCGGGGTGAAATTAAAATGGTCGGTGTGATTTCAAAATTCCAGCCGGTATTATTTCCAGCATCTCCGCTCGATAGGGCATAGCCTGGTGCACCGTTTGCGCGTGAATTCCCAATAGTCGCAAATCTGGCCGAAAGAGTGTCGGTGGCAGTCACGGTTATGCTCCAACCTTTTAGGGGCTGACCTGTACTGGGCGTTGAAACCAAGCCCAGCAAGGTATCCTGGGACGTTCCTTCCAGATGTGCGGATTTTCCAACGGTAATCGATCGCCCATCAAGATTTTGTAGGGTACCGGGTTTGCCGTTCTTGATGAGGAACTTACCGGTCATGTATATGTCTTGGCCGTTAAAGTTCAGGCTGCCATTTAACTGGGTAAAGTTACTGGCAAACATTGGCCTTGCGTCCAGGCGCAAGGTTCCGCCCCCGTCGTGCACAAAGTGCGGGAAGGTACCCTTAGTCGCAGGTTGCAGGCTCTGGGCTTTCGGGGAAGAAAAGTGGATAGCGGCGGAAGGCAGGAAGTCAAACGTGGCACTGGTGAAATCGGCGTCTCCAAAAACAGTAAGTGTGGAAGCGTCTAAATTAAAAGTACCTGTCCAGGCGAGAGGCATTGAAATGGAATTGACCTGTGCGTTCCTATCCACAAAACAATTTTTAGGCGATATTTCGTCAAAGAGTACATGCGTTAAACTGTCCGGCACAGTTCCCGTGCTCCAATTTTTTCCATCCGACCATGTGGCGTCCACTTCACCGCGCCAAAAAGACTGGTTATTCCAAGTGATGTCATCCACATCCACTGCCCCGGAGCCGTTTAGGTCCCGAAGAAACACGCGTGTCAAAGTTCCCACGCCATTCATATCGGAAATGGGTATCGCCAAATGCTCGCCTAGGCGTAGTGAATCGGTGGAGATGAATATTGTGTATTGATTGTTGGCAGCATCCATGAGCATACGCATGTAGTACCAGGTTTGGGCTGTCCATTTTTCCGGTGATGTGATGGACTGAAGTCCCAGTCCATGGAAATAACCGAATGGATCGATGCAGATCTGGGCGCGGGTGGCAATTCCACTTCCTCCCGTATTTCCGGACACTCCCAGGCAAATGCTGGCGCTGTCATTCATCGCGCGCCAGCGCCAACGCAAATCGATTATCCCGGGCCGGTCCGGAAAATTACGGT
>JAYSRH010000359.1:0-8236 GCA_043721115.1 Fibrobacteria bacterium
GCTGGGTTCTCAATACTGTAGCCGCCGATCTTCCCGAAGCGGTTTTGGATTGTGATCTGGCTTTCAAAACCCGACTGGACATGACCCAAATCTTTCCAGCCATAACCCAGGATCAGGATGTGCTGGGCGATAATGGAGAAGGTGCGCCGATATACGGTCGTATGGAGCTCTCGCTTACAGGCGCGCAAATCCTGTTTCAACCTGTAGTAACCGGCAGGATACGGATCCGAAATGGACGCGTGGAACTGTTTCAATTCCAGGTGATGGGCAATTGCGAAGTAGCGGCAAATATGGCGGGAACCATTAACGGCAATGGCAATTTCAATTACGAAGAGGAACTGCCCGGACAGCGCCCGACCCTCGTGCCCTTGGGTTCGGGCCTGTTTCTCAAAGTACAGAACCGTCCTTTTTTAAAGATGGATGCTTTGTCTCCTGAGCAGGGTTTTTCTGCAGAGGGCAGTTTCCGGATCAAAAACGCGTTCAAAGGAGAATTGGGCTTGAATGCTGGCCAGTGGCGACCCATGGCGGAAAACAGCATGACACTGGTGGACAAATCGGTACGTGAATTTAAGGGTGCAGGTGAGATGAAGCTTTCTTTGAAACCCCGCATTGAGGTGCTATTCGATGGTGTCCAAGGACCTGCCTTTATTTTTGAACCTTTTGCCCGCTTCAGTTCCTTGCCGGAAAAAAGCAGTCCTTTCCAGGCTGAATCCACCAGTGTAAGCCTGCCAGGTGGCGCTCCAGGACTTATCGGAGTAGGGAATAAGCAGGTGAGTTTGGGAGCGAACATTTATATGGACATGCGCACCAATTTTATTGGTCCTGCAACCATGCGGAGCGTTCTGCTTTTCAATCGGGAACAGATGATGCTTTCCCCACCTCGCGAAGGTACTTTGGCCTTTAAAGAAACGGACAGCAGCAAGCTATCCTTCTTATGTCAAACTTTTCCCAAATCAGACTCCTACATCCTCCAGCAAAAGCTGGATGCCGGTCCTTGGATTACTGTTTTGGATCAAGTCGTGAACCCAAAAATCAAACTCGCTAGCCTCAAACCGAATAGCTCTTATCGGTTCCGTGCCATGGGCGTCAATGCGATGGGCATTGGCCCGGCTTTTCCTCCCGAAGGCCTCGCCTTCCAGTCCCCGTCACTGAACCATCCCCCTTTCGTTCCAGTGCCTCTTTTCCCGGATTCCCAATCCGTGGTTCCAGACTCTGCTATCCTGCTCACCTGGAAAGGTGGTGATCCCGATTTGGGCGCCAAGGTTCTGTACACGGTGCTTGTTGATACGCATTATCCACCCATCGCAGTGCAGTCCTCCGGAATTGCGGACACGGCTCTGGAATTGGCGGGGTTGGCGCTGGGACAACGCTATTACTGGAAGATCATTGCTTCAGACGGAATCGATCGATCGGAAAGCGCGGTGCGTACTTTTTCCCTGACAGCACGCCTGACTGTAGTCCATTCGAAATCTGAACAACAGCCAGCGGGTTTCCCCCTGGTCTTGGTTCCCAAGGGAGCGTACCATCGTGAGGATGGCAGCATAGTCCAAGTAGGACCCTTTTTATTGGATAAAACCGAAGTCACGCAGGGCCAGTATCAAAAGGTAGTGGGAAAGAATCCATCGTATCGATTTAGTGATTCCCTGCCTGTGGACAGGGTGACATGGGAGGAGGCCGCCAGTTACTGCCAGGAAACGGGCGGACGATTGCCCACTGAAGCGGAATGGGAATATGCAGCACGATCCGGAGATTCCGGCGCCTATTATTGGGGACGAGGAAATGCTGGAGAGTATGCCTGGTACCGGGACAACTCTGACAACCATAGCCAAAAAGTGGGATTGAAAAAACCGAATGCCTGGGGTCTTCACGATATGTCCGGAAACGTTTTCGAATGGGTTCAGGATTGGTATGCGGAGTACGGTCGACAGGACGTTGACCATCCCAAAGGGCCAGCCACAGGGACGACCAAGGTCATTCGGGGTGCCAGCTGGTATAGCGAAGCAGCCAACTTGGAATTGTCCGCCCGGTACAACAATCGTCCGGGATTCCGAAACTTCAAAGTCGGATTCCGGTGTGCCAAGGATGTACAAAGTCCCGAACTGGGCGAACTGAATGGCCGGGCTTCTAGTTTTGCCAGTAAGACTGTGAGCAACTCGACCCTTCCTTAAGCTAAAATTTCCTCTTTCCACCTCAGAATGTTACTTTTGACTGCCAGCTAAACGGGGCTGGAATAGTCCGCCCTTCAAAATTTGGTTATAATAAGGATCTATGAAGTACGGCATTTATTCGGATATCCATGGCAACTTAGAAGCCCTCCAAAAGGTGCTGGAATCGATGAAGCGCCTTGGTGTGGAAAAAAGAGTTTGCCTCGGGGATATCGTCGGATACGGTCCCTTTCCCAATGAATGCGTGGAGCTGGTTGCCGAAAACAGCGACATAACCATCCTTGGCAACCATGATAGCGTTGCCATTGGCCGGGAATCCGCCGAGGGATGGAACAACTACAACGCGCAGAAGGCTATCGAATGGACAGCCAAGGTGCTGACTCCCGCCTCCATCGAATTCTTCTCCAAGCTCCCGTATATGGTATCGGAGCCGCCGCTTCTGTTTGTGCATGCCAGCCCTTGGTCCCCGGCCGATTGGCGGTATGTCTCCAGTTTGGATGATGCCGTGGATGCTTTTTCCTTCTTTACCGAAAAGATCTGTTTCATTGGCCATACCCATTGGCCCATCATCGTTTTGACGGAAGGCGAACAGTCCTTCAAAGTGTCCGAGACTTTGGCCTATACTTTGGGGCCCGATCAGCGCATCCTCGTCAACGATGGCAGTGTGGGGCAGCCCCGGGATCGCAATCCACTGGCAAGCTGGTGTTTTTGTGATACCGAGAAAATGTCCGTAGAGATCATCCGCGTGGCCTATGATATCAGCAAGACCCAGGACGCCATGCGTAAAAGCGGGTTCGCGGAATTCCTCATCAACCGACTTTCCGAAGGGCGCTGAACGCCTTCGATGCCGTATCCCTGTTTGGTAAAATAGCGTGAGCCGTATTCGGGCTTTGGCAAAGGAATCCCTAGTCTACGGGGTATCCTCCATCGTCAGTCGTTTTCTGAATTTTCTACTGGTCCCCTTTTACACGCATGTGCTTAGCACGGCGGAATTTGGGGTCAGCAATATCGTATTTGCGCTGGTCGCTTTTCTGAACATCGTATACCAGTTCGGATTCGATTCCGCGTACCTGCGCCTGGCAGCCGATGTCGATGGGCCAGGACGGAAAAAACTTTTCGCCACGGCTTTTTTCAGTCAGACTTTAGGCACGGTGATTTTTTCCGGCTTGCTGTTGTCGCTGTCTGGACCCTTGGGAAGAATTTTTCTCATTCCCGATCAAAACCGCATCCTGCTGGCCTTTGCGGCTGGCATCCTCATCCTCGATACCTTGACCGTTGTGCCTTTCGCTCATCTGCGCCTTGAACATGCAGCCTTGCGGTTTGCGCTGCTTAGACTTGGCAATGTGATTCTCAATATCGCCGCCAACTGGTTTTTTGTATTGCACCAGCATAAGGGACTGGAAGGGGTATTTTGGGCCAACCTCGTGGCCAGTGCCGGAACGTTTATTTTCATCCTGCCCATACTCTGGGAGAATGTCCGTATGACTTTTGATACGGCTGCATTCAAGCAACTGATCAAATTCGGTTTGCCGTTGGTGCCGGCCGGTCTCTATGGCATTGTGAATGAAATGGCGGGCCGATTGTGTTTGGGATTTCTAAAGCCTGAGGATATAGAACGACTGTATCCTGGCCGCGGGTACGATGTGTTGCAATTGACGGGCATCTTTTCGGCGGCTTGGAAGCTCGGTGTTTTCGGGTTGCTCTTAGTGCAAATGTACCGGATGGCATGGCAGCCATTCTTTTTGCAACGGCATAAGGATCCGGATGCGCCGGAGCTGTTTGGGAGCATCCTCCGCTATCTGTGCCTGTTCATCGGGTATGCTTCGGTAACCTTGATGGTCTTCCTGGACAAGCTGGTGGCGCTTCCAATTCTGGGGAGACCGCTGATAGATAGGGCGTATTGGGTAGGGCTGGAAATCGTTCCCGGCGTTTTGCTGGCCTATGCTTTTCAAGCCTGGTTTATTCATTTTACCTTGGGAATCTATATCGCCAAACAAACTCGATTCCTTATCTGGAGCAATGGCCTTGGGGCCGCGGTAACTGTTGCGGGCAATCTTTTGCTGATCCCGCGTTTTGGATTGTGGGGGGCGACTCTGTCCGCCATTCTCTGTTATATCGTGATTGCCGTAATGGTGATGCGGAAAAGTCAGCGGCTCTTTCCCATTTCTGTTTCATGGCCAAAGATGGCGCCTATTTTGATATGGATGGCTCTGGGTTGGAGTTTGGGTATGGCGGTGCAAAAATGGCCAGAGGCTTTTTCCTGGTCCATGCGCCTCGGAGCCTTGGGGGCCTTTTACCTCCTTCCGTTTTTGACCGGAAGCCTTTCTTTGATATCTTTTCGAAGCCTGATGAAGCAGAAATAAAAACTTGAAAACCAAATCAGCGATTCCTGTCGAGACGCTCTCGATTTGTCGGTGGCTGGCGATGACTCCGGAAGATTTATTACGGGCCTGCAAGCAAGCTAGGTATCAAGGCTCCGGGCCCGGTGGACAGAAGCGCAATCGCGTCTATAGCGGTGTTCGGCTTCTCCATCCGGAATCCGGTTTGGCCATCGAGGCGGACGCGCGCCGTGAATCGAGGGGTAATCTGGAAGATGCTTTGCACAGGCTTCGGGTCACTTTGGCCCTGCAAATAAGCGGTGTGACAACGGTTCCTGGTGATTCGAAGGAAAGCTTGGAACAAGACATCGAGGCTACGCCTGTTTTCCAATCGCCAAAATTCCGGGCCAATGCCAGCCCCAATCATGTGGATTTCCCTCTGTTCGCATTGCGGGCCGTCTATTTTCTGAATAAATATCGAGGCCAAACATCGGTGGCCGCTCAGGCTGTAGGGTGTACGGGCTCGGCTCTGGCTAGATTTTTAAAATCGGACAAAGCCTTGTGGGTGCGTGCCCGTGACATTCGTGAGGCTAATGGACTGCATCCGCTAAAGTAAAAGCCATGATTAAGCAGGATTTAAGTGCGGTAGCCTACGTGTTACTCTCAATAGGAGCCAGGGCTAGCGAGGCATCGGCATAAAAACGCTCGTACTGGGCTACGATGGTTTCCCAACAGAATTCCTTGCCCACAAAATCATGACCCTGTTTTCCAAGCCTTTCACCCAGTTCTGGATTCTCAAGGACGCGCAGAAGCGTTGCAGCCAGGGCATCGGCATTGGCGGGTGGACATAACAGTCCTGATAGGCCTTCTTTGACGATATCAGGAATGCCGCCGACATCGGAAGCTACAACGGGGCGGGCATAGTTGAGAGCTTCTAAAAGCACCACGCCCAATCCTTCGGTCTCGCCTTGCGAATCCACGATAGAGGGAAGGCAGAAGACATCGCAGCGTCGATACCAATCGATCAATTCCGCCTCAGAAATCTTGCCTGCGAAAACCACTTTATCCGTGACTCCCAGTGCTTGGGCGGCTGCATGCAATTCCGCTTCCACTTTTGGATCTCCTTTGCCGACTATGACGATTTTGGTGGGCAATGAGACCAGTATTTTTGGTAAGGCGCGTATGAGGTAGACGATGCCTTTCCGCTCCACCACTCGCCCAACCGTTAAAATTATTTTTTCCTGGTTGTGCGTCGGCGGCATGGGCGCCCCGGTCAAAGGCGATCCAAAAGCGATGATGCTTTGCTTGACCGGCAAAATAGCAGTTACCAGACCGGCCGTGAAATGGGTAATGGAAATGGTCCCATGGGCGCGGCGCAGGCAAAAGCGCAAGATAGGCGCGATGGGTTTGAACTTGGCAGCCAAAAGCAAATCGGCGCCGTAAAAATGCAGGATCAGTTTCGGCCGAGGTGACCCCTTTGCAGCCAGGCATCCGGCCCAACCCATCAGCCCCTGCGGAAACGGCCAGTGGCAATGGATGAAATCAAAATGACCTTTTCGGGCTACGCGCATGGCCGCCAGCATGCCAAAAAAGATGTAAGGGAAAACGAGCATTTTGTAGAAAAGGTTTCCGCGAATTTTATTGGGGGCGCCCTGATCGTGCGTCAAGGTTTCCCATTTCGCGAAAAAATATCGAAAGCGATGTACGAGGATGCCGCTCACATGATGCGTCTTGAGGCCACGGTAGGAGGGCGCCAGCACTTCAATGTGATATTCCTTTTCCTTCAAATGGCGAATCGTGTCCATCATCCACGGATTCTGGTTGTCCTTTTCGTCCCGGCTATAGGTTGAGGAAATATAGAGGACCCGGCAGGGTTTTTTAACAGTGACACTCAAAAGTCCCACCCTAGTTGCCAAGAAGAGATGATTTCCATGCCAAAAAGCTAGAAATTAAAGGAAATGCCCTTGCTTTTCCCTAGTTTTGGCCTAGATTGGATTTGGGCATGGTTTCCGCAAACCCGTTCCCAGAGGCAAAAATGAAAGCAATATTGACCATGATTTTGGCGTTGGTTCTCGTAACTGCTGCAGTCGCTTCAGTTTGTGAACAGAACTATCATTTGCAAACCGCTACGCAATTCATTCTTGAAGGTGAATCGGCGACAACGATGGCTCGCAAGGGTGAAGCGGTCAAAGTGGACAAATCCATGAGCAACCTCAACGTTCTAAGCCCCTCCACTGAGTATATGCTGATGACGGATTTTGAGGCTAAGGGAACATGTGGTCCCTACTACGTCAACCGCAAAGTGAATTATACCATCAGTAAAAAAGGACAGAAAAATTTTGTACCGAGCCAATTAGACTTTTTCCTCAAAATCAACGAAGGCCAATATCCCTTCAAATCTCCGGGATGGGATGAATACTGGTTTGGAATTGCGAATGTGAAAGGGGATACCGTTTCAATATACGATGCAGTTGGTAAAAAGCACGCTGAACCTCTAATGTACATTTGGTATGGTAATGCAACCTTGGCGCTTACTTATAAAACTGTGTCACCATCTGGTGCAATTAAAATTGATTCTACCGCAAATGGCGCATATCCGGAGCTTTTAAGCTATCCTGATTCTGCTGCCCTTGTAGGGGTGCTTTTGAATGGCTGGAAGAAATACGTGAAGAGCCCGACTTTGGATGTTTTACTGACAGTTCAATTAATTAAGATCACATTTGATTCAGTACCCTCGCCAGTTTCCAATTTTAAAATCTCAAAGCCAAGATCTCAATTTGGCTTTCAAACTCTTCAAATGGGACATGTTGTTCTAATTCAAGCCGGTTTGGACAAGGCTGGGCTATCAGAACCACTTAATATCTTTAGCATGATGGGCAATAAAATCGCCACCGTACATCCCACAGGTTATGCCTATCAATGGAACGGCAAAGCCGCTTCAGGGGGCGAAGCACCTGCCGGAGTTTATTTTGTTCAGATTGGCAATCGCACGCTGGGCAAGTTCTTCTATTCACCGTGAGCTATAATTTCAAGATTTTCTGGTAATACGCCAAAAAAATCCGATTTTTCCTAACCTATTTCCTAATTCTGTGATTAGGATCAATTGGCGCTCCATGCCTTGAAGTCGATTTACTCTTTTGGAACCGCAAAAATTTTGACACAATAGATGTAATTATTCCGGCAATTGAAAAAAGCAGGTGAGATCCTAGTACAATAATCCAATCAAATTGATCCGGTCCGAAATCCAACAATTTGAAAAAGAATTATCCATAAAAAGAAGCAAGCAATACAGTCCGCTTAAGATTGCAACCGACCTGGCTTTCATTTTAAAAAAAATGAAAGCAGGAAGCATAGAGCCATAACCATCGCAAAGACCAAATTAAATAGCGCCCACCATTTTAATATTTCGACGAATACGGATCCGGAAACTAACCGCCATTCCGGCTCTCCCACGGCATGACCGAGCAACTTTCGCGCATCTCCGAATTGCCGGGCGAAGGGAAGGTCGCGAACCGTATTGCTGTGCGATTTATTGCACTGGCGGCAAGCCACGAAAGCTCATCCGCTGATCGCCTATTTGCCGGTGGAAATAATGGTTCCTTCGCACTTTGAGTGGGTATTGGCCAAATCAAGTTATTTTTCCTTGGCATGGAATCTAAACAAATATTTGGAATGGCATTGGGCCTCTCTGAGCCCTGGTTTATCGACTCTCTGACTTTTTCTATTGATCAAAAACGCCTGGATATCCACATC
>JAYSRH010000360.1:0-8236 GCA_043721115.1 Fibrobacteria bacterium
AAGTATTTCGATGGGCATCTGATGTCGCTATCAGACTGGTTTCCATCAAGTGGATTTTTGCGCCTGGAACACCTTGTCCGGATGGATCTACAACCGTTCCACCTAGATCGACGGCGACACCTTGAGCGTGGATCGGGCACGCCATCCCAGCCAGTCCTAGACCTATACAAAATGCAAACCAGTAGCTTTTCAATCCAAAGTTTACATTGAGCATTTTGATCCTCATTATGAAAAGGAACGGTAATTCACTTAAATTAGCCTTTTTCGAAAATGGAAAGAACCACAAAAACCACCTACAAATAGCTCCTAAAAGCCTGGCTTTTCGCATATTTCTGAATGATTTTGGGCGAACTCTAGCCAATTCAAGTATATTTACTATCAAATCATGGCCTTCCGCAGGTGGCTTTGATATTAAAAGGATAAAATTTTATGAAAGCAACTTCCATTTCCCAAATTGGGTTGATCGGATTGATGAGCCTATTTATGGCCTGCTCATCTACCAGCAATAGAGAAGTCAGTCGAGCTCCGAAATCAGATGACCTTTTGGAATTATTAACTGGTTTCGGTGAGTCCTTATCAAAAAGAAACTTTTTAAAAGCCGTTGATTACATGGTTCCTGAAGAAAAAGCCCTAATGACGGAAAACGGTGTCGTCCCAGCCGACAAACAAAAGATGCTGCTCGCCTTGCCCCTGCAGCGATTAATTCGCCATCCCGGAGTACGCGTAGAAAACGGCCATATCGCTGGAATTTATGCCGTCTTGCCGGACCTTCGCCACGGTGAGACGTCTTCCATGGCTGCAGCTGGAAATGATAGCGAAATGCCCGATGCACCAGCCCCAAGAGAAGATGTTTCCGTGTCGGAAAGCAGCGGACCCATGCATGAACTGGCATCTACTAGAACCGGCTATGAGGATATGGTTTCCACGTCCGTAGCCGTTGAAAACGACCCAAGGCTTAAAGACGCCGTCACCAAGTTTTTTTCAGCCGTCAACAATCGCAATTGGAACAGTGCTTTGGCTATGATGAACGAAGATGAGCGGAAATTGTTGCTCGATGATAAAGGCAAGCTCAAAGAATCTTCGAAGCAAAGGCTTTCTCAAATGGACCAAAAGAATAGAACGGCATTAGTGATGCAAGACGGAAAATTGACAGGCGTTACCTTGCTTTTGCCCAGCAACTGATTCTCGACACACAATCCAGAATCGACTAGCAGGCCTCACGAAAGCGGGGCCTTTTAATTTTAATTTCAATTTCAATTTTTGGTGTTAAATAGAATAGCCAAAGTCACAGCGAGAATCCCCATTCCACCCAGTGTCCACCAGACAAAGGTGTGCACCGGTTTGGTTTCCCCATTTGCATCGCCCTGTCCTTCATCATCACTGTCTTCTTCGGATTGAACTTTTTTAATTGCAATTTGCGTGCCTTCTTTTATCGGTAGGATTAAGGAATAGGTAAGGGCATCGGCACGCTTTACTTCGAACTCTTTACAGAGACCATCATAACCGGGGCTGGACCCACAAATATTATGCTTACCAGGATTCAGCGGTACGCGAGAAGATATGGTCGCCATTGGAGAACCATCAATGGTCAAAATGGTATTGGATGGCGTGACACTGAGATTGAGCCAGGCAGCTTCATGATCCAGCAGCTCAGCCGCCAACTCTCCAAAGCCTTCCGACAATAATTTCTGAGGCGTTTTGTTATAGACTTTTGATAAAGTAGTAGTGACTACCTCCGTTTCCACATTCACGTAAACCAATTTGAAAGTAAATACGCCGTCCAACTTTGACATCTCGACGCTAATGAGCTTGTCTGCCGCTAACCTTCTGGCAATATCCAGCTGACAAGCCCTTTCCGTACACTTTTCCGGAGGGACGCGCATTTGGGTCATGGATTCCAATATTGAACTGCGGTCCAAGGTATGAAAGACATCGAGCCGCTGCATTTCAGCAATAAATTGCTGGGTCATGGCCACAGCGTCGTTACTCAAAATGTCCGTCCCATGAAAATCAAAAACGACAACAGCTGGTACTAGAGTTTTTCCACCCTTCTCAGCCTGGTACGCCAACCGAATTTTCTTGAACCGCGCCAAAATGGTATTGCTGGCGAAGGTATCATGAATGGACGCAAAGGGATCCAAATCGAGTAATCGGTAGAAATAGCGATCGCCTAATTCCTTGCGTTTAGGGCTTGAGCTGTACAACACGCCCAGATTTTTAAGAATGTACACACTGTCCTGAAACGTCAAATCGTTGGAACTGAGATAGCTCTCAAGCGTTTTTTGTGCCTTTCCCACTTCACCTTCTTCAAGGTATGCTTCTACGGCGCTGCGGTTGACTACTTGGCTGAATCCAGGTACAACGAAACACAACAAGAAAAAGAGGGGAATCCGCCACTGACTTGAAATTATTTTGCCCATTTACACCTCTACAATTAAGGACCGTTAATTACGAAAAACGTAGCAATGCAATTAGGATGCTGGAGAGGGTGCATGAGTCGAATTTCCAAGCCCCATTTTTACTTTTTCCTGCGTCAAGTCAAAAAGCTCCCAGCACAATCCGTACATATCCAACGCACCGATGGATACAGGCGCATACTCAAATATACTCAAGCCCTCCCGCGCGGCCTCTGCCAATTGAATCGTTTGGCGTACAGTCTGACGAGCCACCCTGCCGGGAAATGCCAAGTGGATCTCACGTAAAATACTTTGATGCAATTGTGTATTGGTGCGAAACATATTGATCACAATTTTATGAAGCTGCGCGGTGGCGGACATTTTGTCCAATAGCGGAATAAGCTCGCGCAACCCTTGTAATGCATAGGGCTCCGCTTGAATGGGAACGATGACTGCGTCCGTTGCCATCAGTACCATGCGCGTCAACCAATTTACAATGGGTGGACAATCTACGAGAATAAAATCATAATCGTCATCAAGCTCTTGTAGGAGCAGCTTTAAACGGGCCGGCTCCCGGATGAGCCGGGCATCGAGAATCGGTAAGTCATCTAATGTAGTGCTACCAGCCAACAAATCGAGATTGGCATAACCGGTTGTGAGAATGGCCTCTTTTGGTGGGCAGCGACGCAACAGTACCTGGGATATATCGGGCATTCCCGCCCTAGCGGTTATTGCAGAATCATCCACTCTAGTCAAAAGGTGTTTAGTCAAATTGGCTTGCCCGTCGATATCGACCAACAACGTTCGGAATTTGGAAAAGGCAAGGGCGTGAGCGCAATTTAAGGTAAAGGTGGTTTTGCCCACTCCACCTTTCTTGGATAGAAAACAAAAAGTTTTGGCCATGATTCTGATTTTCCCCTACTCTATCCCGCCTCAACAACTGAAATCGGAACGCCCAGGTCCCTGAATTTCTCAACAATCCGATCATATCCACGTTCGATGTACTGCACACCGGAAAGTTCTGTTTGCCCCTTGGCCAACACTGCGGCTACAAGGTATGAAAAGCCTGCTCGCAGATCCGGGATTTCAATTTGGGCACCTTGCAATGGGGTGGGCCCCATGATAACGGCCGAGTGTTTATGGCCTAGATGCCGGAAGCGACAATCACGGCTTCCCAAGCACTCGCTGAAAAGTTGGATTCGGGCTCCCATGCGGTTCAGCGTCTCCGCATAACCAAAGCGGTTCTCGTAAACGGTTTCATGGATGACGGACATGCCCTCAGCCTGCGTCAAAAGAATCACCAACGGTTGCTGCCAATCGGTCATAAGCCCTGGATGTACACCAGTCTCGACGGCAATGGGTTTGAGTCTGGAATGCATCCCACAAAATCGGATGCCGTCTTCCACGGTTTCAAATTCTCCGCCAGCCCTTCGCAACCAATTCAGGAAAGTAAGCATATGCAATTGATCAGCGCCACGTATAAGCACATCACCACGGGTTGCGATGGCGGATACAGCAAAGGACGCCGCCTCGATGCGATCATTGATCACCTTGTGTCGGGCTGAATGCAATTCTTCGACACCTTGAATGATCCAAGTGCGATCCGTTTCTTGTGTGATGATAGCGCCCATGGATTGCAGAAATAACGCCAGGTCCACGATTTCCGGCTCTATGGCTGCATTATGAATTTCCGTCGTCCCTTTAGCGGTAGCGGCCGCCATCATCAGGTTTTCCGTGGCACCGACGCTTGGATAGGGCAATGTGATACGCGCACCGGAAAGCCGCTTGGCCTTAAAGGTGTACACACCATTTTGATACTGAATATCCGCGCCTAAGGATCGGAATCCTTCCAAATGGTAATCGACAGGTCTTGGGCCGATATCGCAGCCACCCATCATGGGAATCTCCGCATGACCGAAGCGATGTAAAAGTACCCCGGCCAAAAGTATGGGAATGCGATTCAATCCCGAATACTGCTGTGGGACAATGTGGGTGGATAGCGCAGAAGCATCAATTTCTAAAATGCCTTCATCGCGTTGATGGGTGACCATGCACCCCACCGAAGCCAAGATTTGTTTTGTGATATCCACATCACCGATTTCAGGAACATTGGAAAGGATGGATTTTCCTGGGGCGAGTAGAGCCGCAACCATTTGCTTGGTAACGGCATTTTTGGCCCCCCGGATCCGGATTTCACCTTTCAGGTAGCGGCCACCCTCAATTATGAATTTTTTAGCCATTTTGAAAATGTACAAACTAGGCCCAAAAAGGGGGCCTTGACACAGCTCAGACCATCCCCTATACTCTTTGACATGGAAGCTATTTCGAATGTCGGAGCCGGACCAGAACAAACGCAATTAGCTGTGCAAATGGCTTTGCTAAAGCAGTCCCAAGACTTAATGAAACAGCAAGGCGCTGCCTTAGTTGCAACTCTACCTCCCCCACCCCAGGCACCCAGCCCAAAGGGTGTTGGCGGACAAATAGACCTTCTCGCTTAATCATTCTCTTTCTTTACAGCCGCTGTCCACTCCGTGGACATTTTGGACCATTCCCCTTGCGGAAAAGTACACAATACCCAAAATTTCAGGAAAATGGGATTGGCCCAGATTTTGATTTAAGGGGTCGGTGACACAGGAAGCCCGCTTTGATTCATTCCGGTCAAGTAAGGCTTTGGAAAGGTCTGAAAATGAAATCACTACTTGCCATTGCCTCACTCTCGATTCTCCTCAGCAACTGCATGGTCGCCGACTACCAGTGGCATCAGGGCAACGGTGTTGCCGTAACCGAGACCCGTCCATTAGCCTCCTTTACCCGTGTGGATCTGGAAGGCTCGATGCATGTGACCCTTCAATCTGGACCCGAATGGGCCGCCTATGTGACGTCTGATGGGAATCTATCCGGCTATATCCAAACCAGTTCTTATGCTGGAGTTTTGACCATTGGACTAACCTCGGAAATTGAACCCGTGGTGGTTCCGGAAATCACAGTCGTGGTCCCGAATATCCACCATGTCATTCAGAATGGAAATGGATTATTGGACATTCAAGAAGGGGGTAACTTCCCGGATCTCAGTCTTGTACTCAATGGTGGAGGACAAATCCGTTTTTCCGGCACGGCTTCACATTTAAGCGCTGTGGTGAATGGCTCGGGAAGCATCAATCTGCAGGGCTTTGCGGCGTTTTTGACTGCGGATCTGAATGGAAAGGGTGAGATTCAAGCTGAAAATCTTCTGGTTGAGGCCGCCGATGTGGAACTCAGTGGGTCGGGCAATGTATTCCTTGATCTCGACTATGAATCCAATCTAAATTTAAATCTTTCGGGATCCGGCCAGTTGGAATGGTGGGGCGCGCCGCAAAAGCTGAACTACACATTGACGGGAACCGGTCAAGTCATCGAGCATCGAGGACTGCCCAAGAAGTCTGCACTCGCCAAAAAATCCGCCACGCCTGGAAAGCCCTATGCGCCGGTCATCGATATTGCAAAGCAATCGGTTCCGTAAACGAAGGATTAAAGTCGAAGCTCGGACAGTTTTAAAAGTTCAGGGTCGCTGGGAAATTCCTGAAGGCCCTGCATCACCGTTTGCCTAGCCTCGGAATTTTTTCCTGTATGCGCCAATAATAAGGCACGAAAAAAGAAAAATTGTTTTCGTAGGCCAAGGTCAATGGGAGGGGACTTTAGGCGTTCCAGGTATGTTAAAGCTTTTGCATACGCACCCTGTTCCAAAGCCAAGCGGGCTAATACTAAACACGTCCAGGCATTGCCTGGCGTCAGCGCCTCCACTGCACTGGCCAAGCGCAGGGCTTCTGCCGCAAAAAAAACCAAAGTACTCTCTGGCAAATTTAGCCGAGAAACATACTCATGCGTCCAAGCCAAATGCGCCAATAGATCTGTCGACCGAGGCGACACCGGAACGTGTACATCAGAAAATGCTTTCACTATGGCCTGCGCGCGATGGGACGCCGTATGACTGAGAAGAATACTTTCCTGGCCTCTTCTAGCTATTTCTTCCGCCGCGACTGGGTGTTCCATGGCCCAACGGATTTTTTCCGCAAGGTCGATGGCGTCACCGGCCGTATACACCAAAAAATCACGCCCGGGTTCGCCGATGTCCCATAGGGAATGCGAAATTTGGTCCGTAATCAAAAGTGCCCCACAGCCCATGGCCTCAAAAAACCGAAAGTTTAAATCATCCTGCACGGACTGGTTTATTACGATGCGGGACGTACGATAAACCGGTTGCACTTCCCCCTGGCGGACGTTGACTTCCAAGCCCTGATTTTTCAGTTCTTCCAACAAGACCACGCGTGCAGGGTTAAGGGTGGGATCAAGAGTGCCAACGAAGGAAATATCGTGAGCACGTTCTTTCCAGGGGAGAAATTCTGGTGCGCCTGAAAAATAGAGTGGCAACCAGCGCACATCGGAATGATATTGCGACAGAAGTGACATTTGGTTCTTCTGAGCTGAAAAAACCAGGTCAAAGATCGGTGCCAAGTGCCCGTGCCACGGCCCGTGCAAATGTGTATCCACGGCATACCAAGCTTTGGGAATTTTTATGTTTTCCAAACCCAAATGAATGAGCGGCGTGGAATCATCCAATTGAAGAATCCAATCCGGACGAAACCGCTGCACGGCTTCCTCCACAACCTTGTGCGCGGCCTCTGGAGGTTGGAAAAAATCAATGGGTATGTTTTGCCGGTCGGAACTACCGGACGAAAGACCAAGCGTTAAGACCTCGTGTCCCGCTTCGCGGAGTGCACCTACCAGGAGGCGTCCACCAACACAGAGAATTTTCATACCCGAGGGCTGGGGATGGAGGGCATTTAGCCTTTGTCTTTACCTTTTTTAAAGGTTTTGCTGAATAGTTTCTGATCGGCCAAATATCGCCCGGCTTCCTGCACTTGAACATCATGTTTGAGTTCAAAAGTCGTTTTCGCATCTTCTCCAAGCACCGCTCCCAACAACTCAGCCTTTAACTGGAATTGAATGTACTCCAGGTTCCGATAAAACTCTTTGTCGGCCTCTATCCGCAAAGCGTTTTCCAGGCTATTGGCTGCGAGTTCCAATTGCCCTTTACCGGTGTCTGAAACAAGGCTGTCACCATGTTCGGCACGCTCTTTCCTCATGACTTCACGGAAGTTGTCCAGAGCTATAATTGAAGCACTCTTATAATGTGTGAAGGAGGTATCGGCATAAACAAACTTTCGAAAGTCCTCTACAATGTCATTGGTAACGACAAAATCCGGAGTGATTTTAGTTTTTTTAACAATATCTTGACGCCGCTTGATGACGAAATTGAAGAAGGCAGTTTTGCGCAAAAGTTCCGTATTGAACCGATTAAATTTTCTGCCTGGAATGATGACATCCGGTGTGATGCCTCCTCCGGCCAAGACTTTACGTCCAGCTTTAGTATGGAACCAGGTCGTATCCTTTTTAGCTGAATCCGCCATAGCCTTCGATTTGAAACGAACTGCGTTCTCGGGCTTGTTGATGCAGCGGCCCGCCGGAGTATAATAGTAGGCGGTGGTCAACTTCAAAGTGTTCTGCTGACCGTCCAGGGGTAGAATGGTTTGTACAGAACCTTTTCCGAATGAAGTCTCTCCCATCACAATGCCGCGATCCCAGTCCTGAATAGCCCCGGCAACGATTTCAGAAGCGGAGGCGGAATTTTCATTTACCAGAACCACCATCTTTTTAGTCCAAATTGGGGCGCGTCGGCTGAGGTATTCCTGATTTTGGGATTTGACCCGACCTTTCGTAAAAACCACCATATTGCCCTTTTCCAAAAAGAGTTCAGAAACTGAGATGGCCTGATTCAGCAAACCTCCGGGATTTACGCGCAA
>JAYSRH010000361.1:0-8231 GCA_043721115.1 Fibrobacteria bacterium
GGTCAATTTCTGGCCCAACCTGGAGTTGGAAGAATACATCAACCTGGAGAAGCGGGTCAGTGGGCGCATGGTGCTCCTGGATGTCTCGGCCACAGGCGAAGAAAACCTGATTGTCCAGGACGAAGCCGATGCCATGAATGATCTGGAGTATCGGCGCAAGCAGCTCCAACAACTTCAGGAAAGCGTTATCGATCTGGAAGACATGGAAAACGGCCTGACCCTCGCCGATATGACGCTGCACGACTTCCGCATGGATTTGGCGCAGTACCACAAGGAGCATCCCGGGTACCTGGACAATCGCCCTTTGGGCGTATTCAGCATTGCCTGTGCAGCGACGGACGCAGACCCGTCTGTTCCTCCGGGTGTGATATTCTGCTTGCGGGCCGAAACTGAAGCGGCACTTAAGGACATTGAGCCTGGGTATCCTTTGGCTCCTCATTTCCTGATTCATGTCGGCGACGATGGAACGACCTTGCTTACCTACACCCAGGCGAAACTGGTACTCGATCGGCTGAAGCGGATTTGCCTCGGTCAAGACGAGCCGCAGCCGGAAGCGGTGAAACGCTTCGATCAATTGACTCGTTCCGGATCCGAAATGTCGCTCCTGCAGAAGCGCCTTGCCGCTGCCGTCGCATCAGTGACAGGCAAGGAGGAAGAACGGGCCATCGCCAGCTTGTTCACCCCAGGAGGCACCCATGCCCATAAGGGCGAGTTCGCCGGGATCAATGATTTCGAGGTTGTCGGCTATCTGGTCATACTCCCGGAGACAACCGGGTGACCCTGTCCGAATGGGTGGACGCGCTCGAGCTTCCCTCCGAAACCAGGGTGGATAAACCTATCCCCCGGAAGCTGTTTCTGGAACAGGGAGCTCCCACGCCCTCGGACAAGCGGCTCATCCAGGACGGATTGGAATCGGCGGTTTGGTGGGCCGCCCTTAAGCCGGAATCGACCGCAATTCCCGCGTACCGGGATCCCGACCGGGACTACGCGGAAATCGCAGTCCTTACTGTGGTCCTGCGAAACGATGCAAAGGTTTCACGTTTGACGGAATTGATCCATCGCGCGGTACCCTATCCCTTGGTGCTCCTGGTGGATACCGGCTCTAGCACGGGACTGTCCCTATCCCACAAACGGAATTCCCAAGGCCAAGCGGGAAAAGTGGTTCTAGATGGGTCTATTGTCTCCGCGACCCTCTCCTCGCCCCCGGCAGCCATCGAGATAACTTTCCTCGGCTCCCTATGTTTGGCGGACCAACCCTCCCAGGATTTACGGTCCGCCTTCCAGGGTTGGGTGGAACGCCTGGAAGCCCTCGCCGCAGGTCGGATCACGGGTAGGTTCCACTTGATGCCTGACTCCGAAAGGGTGATGGCCCGTCACAAGGCCCTGGAGGAGTATGGCCGGGTTCAGGGTGAAATCGCAGGACTTAAGGGTCAAGCCGAAAAAAAAAGCCAGATGATCCGCTTGGTGGATTTAAATTTGCGGATATCCCGTTTAAGGGGCGACCTGACCGGTCTTTCGAGTAGCCTCTGAACAAGGATTCCCGATGCACATTTCGACCCTCCTCGACCATATCGACAACGGGCATATGGCCCTGCCGGAATTCCAGCGTGGATACGTCTGGAACCGCGATCAGGTTCGGGGTCTCTTCGACTCGCTGTACCGGCGGCATCCCGTGGGCGGGCTGCTGGTCTGGGCTACGGAAGCCAAAACGGCCACCCATCGGGGACCTGGGGATTTGGCCCCCGGCATCGTGAAGTTGATTCTGGACGGCCAGCAACGCATGACTTCGCTGTATGGCGTGGTGCGCGGAAAGGCTCCCCGGTTTTTCGATGGTAACGCGCAATCCTTTATGGGACTGCATTTCCACCTGGGAACGGAAACCTTCGCATTCTACCAACCCCTGAAAATGAAGGACGATCCGCTTTGGATCGACGTAAGCGCATTGTTCAAAGGCGGCACTTCCGGAATGGGAGCGCAAATCGCACGCCTGAACGCCTTGCCCGAGCACGCGTCCCGGTTGGGCGACTATGTGACCCGATTGGGCCATCTGCTGGGGGTGGTGCAAATCGATTTACATCTGGAAGAGGTGACGGGTCCCGACAAGACCTTGGACGTGGTGGTGGACATATTCAACAAGGTGAATAGCGGCGGCACCAAGCTCTCCAAAGGCGATTTAGCCTTGGCCAAGATTTGCGCCGATTGGCCCGAAGCTCGGGACTTGATGAAGGCCAAACTTAAGACCTGGTCGGACGTGGGCTACCAGTTCAATCTCGATTGGCTGCTGCGTTCGATGAATACCGTGCTAACCGGGGAGGCAAAGTTCAGCTTCCTGGATAAGAAGACTACCACGGAGTTGCAGGATGGGTTGAAGCGCGCGGCCAAATCCATTGATACCAGCTTGAACCTGATTGCCGGGCGGCTTGGCCTGGATCATGAGCAGGTACTATTCGGCCGATACGCCATTCCTGTCATGGTCCGCTATATCGATCAGCAAGGCTCCTTGTCCGAAAAGGAACGGGATAAGCTGCTATTCTGGTTCGTGCAATCGGGCATGTGGGGCCGCTTCTCCGGATCCACCGAATCCTTTATCGACGCGGACCTCGCCACCTTGACCGATCCGGCAAGCGGCCTGGAAAAGCTGCTGGAACAATTCCGGCTATGGCATGGGGGAATGAGGGTGGAAGCCGGCCATTTCACCGGCTGGAGCCTGGGCGCTCGCTTTTATCCGATCCTGTATATGCTTACCCGCATGGGCGAGGCCAAGGATTGGGGTACGGGTCTGCCTCTCAAGGCCAATATGCTCGGTGTCATGAGTCGATTGGAAGTCCACCATATCTTTCCCAAGGCCCAATTGAAAAAAAGGAAGCTGGGCAAGGCGGAAATCAACGCCTTGGGCAATTTCTGTTTCCTGACCAAAGGCACCAATCTCGCGATCAGTGATCGCCTGCCCGAAGTCTACTTTCCAGAAATCGAAGCCAAACATCCGGGCACCTTAGCCTCACAATGGATTCCCATGGATAAATCCCTGTGGAAAATCGAAAACTATCTGCCCTTCCTGGAAGCTCGGAAAGCGCTGCTCGCTGCCGAAGCCAATCGCCGGTTGGAGGAGTTGCTTCATGGCGACACCCAATGGCTCGCGGGCTCCACTGGGCCCGCCATGTCTTCGCCTGTCATCCTTGGTGGAATTACTGACGAGGCGGAAGAGGGAGAGTTGGAAGCTTTGAGCGCGTGGATGGTGGACCTGGGATTACCGCCTGGAGAGCTTGGATATGAGCATTCGGATAGTGCGACGGGTGAGCAACGTGCGCTTTTCGATCTGGCTTGGCCGAATGGGGTGCAGGCGGAGTTGAGTTCACCCGTTGCGGTTCTTTTGAATGAATCCGTAGAGACGCTTTCCTTCGCCAGCGGGGCGGGTTTCCGGTACTTCACATCGGTTTCGGCGTTCAAGGACTACGTTGAAAATGAAATTCTCGTTTACCATAAATCGCGCGTAAGCGCTTGATGAAAGTCAGCATGCAGCCTATTAAAGCGACGGATCCCTTGGCGCAAAGCGCGGATCTGGTTTCGGAAAATGTTGTACAGCTTAATACCCTTTTTCCAGAAGCTTTTGCGGAAGGCAAAATCGACTTTGACATGCTGAAGCAGCTACTTGGTACCCTTGCTGAGGAAGGAGAAGAAAAGTATGGACTTAATTGGAATGGAAAAAAGAAAGCACGTCAAATTGCGTTGACCCCATCTACAGGAACGTTAAGGCCGGTACCGGGCGAAAGTGTGGAGTGGGATACTACGAAAAATCTGATGATCGAGGGAGACAATCTAGAAGTCTTGAAGCTTTTGCAAAAAAGTTATTCGAAATCGGTGAAGCTGATTTATATCGACCCGCCATACAACACCGGAAATGATTTTGTATACCCGGATGATTTCCAAGATAATATCAAGAATTACATGATGAGAACCGGCCAGATTGATACAGGCGGACAGAAGAATACGACAAATACTGAATCATCCGGGCGGTTTCATACCGATTGGTTGAATATGATGTATCCCCGCCTAAAACTTGCTCATAGACTTCTAAAAGACGATGGTTTGATGTTGATTTCTATTGATGATCATGAGGTTGAAAACCTACGACATCTTTGTGGCGATGTATTTGGCGAAGAGAATTTCATAGCGACCTTCATTTGGGAAAAGGGCCGGAAAAACGATGCCAAATTGGTGTCGGTAGGCCACGAATACCTACTTCTCTACGCAAAATCTTTGGGGCATTTAAAGGAACTGAAGACATTGTGGCGGGAGGAAAAACCGGGCGCTAGAGAAATATGGGACAAATATCTGGAACTCAGGGAACTGCACGGGGCAAACGATACTTTGATTGAAATGCAGCTACAGACCTGGTACGGATCGTTGGCTAAATCGCATCCATCCAAAAAATGGAGCCGTTACAAGCGAATAGATGCAAATGGTCCCTGGCGGGATCGTGATATTTCGTGGCCAGGAGGCGACGGGCCTCGATACGACGTACCGCATCCAATTACCGGACTTCCCTGCAAGGTTCCAGAAGCCGGCTGGAGGTATGCTTCGATAGAAGAAATGCAAAGGCAAGTAAAGCTTGGATTGGTTGAATTTAGGGGTGACCACACTGAACCGCCATTTCGTAAGGCCCACATTCGACCAATCCCTGACGAAATTCTTGACGAAGTTATGGATGCTACGGAGTCGGATGAGACTGATGAGGAAGAGTTCGCCACTCAAGTAAGAGGAAGTTATTTCTATAAACAATCCCAGGTATCGGTTCGACTACTTCGCGAGCTGATGGGTAAGAAAATATTTACCAACCCCAAAGATCACTTCGAATTAAAGAAGCTATTTAACTACTTGACCTCAGAAGACGAGAATGCGTTGGTAATGGATTTCTTCGCAGGATCCGGTTCTACAGGGCACGCAATTATGGATTTGAATGTTGAAGATGGGGGAAGCCGAAGATTTATCCTGGTCCAACTTCCCGAATTACTTGATCCCTCTAAAAAGGAGCAAAAGGCTTCCGCAAATTACTGTGAACGCTTAGGGTTCCCTCAAAAAATATCCGAGCTGACGAAGGAACGATTGCGCCGAGTAGGAAGTCAGATTCGTCGGGACAATCCCTCTTATACGGGGGATGTTGGGTTTCGCGTCTTCAAACTCGATTCCAGCAATATTCAAGCATGGGATCCCAACCGGGATAATCTTCCGCAATCTTTGTTGGATTCGGCCCATCATTTAAAGAATGATCGAACGGAACAAGATATCTTATTTGAAATCCTCCTAAAACTCGGACTCGATCTTACTGTCCCGATTGTCAGCAAAAGCATTGCAGGAAAATCTATTTCCAGCATTGGTGCGGGTACTCTGATTGCTTGCTTGGCTGATATCATCTCTTCTGATGAGGTTGAAAAGCTTTCGTTTGGAATCGTAGCCTGGTACAATGAATTGGCTCCCGCTGGGGAAACTACTCTGGTTTTCCGCGACAGCGCCTTCGCCGATGACATCTCCAAAACCAACCTCACCGCCATTTTAAGCCAGCACGGTCTGGGAAATGTCCGTAGCCTGTGAAGAAAAAGAGCCCGCTTAAACTCATTCGCAAAAGTCCACCCACTCCCTCACCCAAGGGTTTGCTGGGACAATTGCGCGAGCTCATCGTCACCGGGCGCGCCCAAGCTCTCCGCGCCGTAGATTCGGTCCAGGTACGCACATGCTGGGAAATCGGCAGGCATATCGTTGAATTCGAACAAGGTGGGAGCACCCGGGCCAAATATGGCGCCCGTTTGCTCGGCAGCCTCGCGTCCAGCCTCACAGCTGAATTTGGCCGGGGGTTCGATGAATCCAATTTGCGGAATATGCGCCTGTTTTACCAGGCCTTCCCGATTCGTGACGCAGTGCGTCACGAATTGAGCTGGACCCACTACCGCACCCTGCTCCGCGTGGAGGAGCCCAAGGCGCGCGAATGGTACTTGCAGGAGGCTGTGGGCCAGAATTGGAATACACGAGTGCTGGAACGTCATATCGGTACCTTGTATTACGAACGCCTGCTGTCCAGCAAGGACCGCAAGGCCGTGCGCAAGGAAGCGGAGAAGAAAACCGCGAAACTCAAGCAAACACCCCGGGATTTCGTCCGCGATCCCGTGGTCATGGAATTCGTCGGACAACCCGGGGTGGGCCGTATGCTCGAGGCCAACCTCGAACAGGCCTTGATCGATAACCTGAAGCAGTTCCTGATGGAATTGGGCAAGGGATTCGCCTTCGTCGAACGGCAGCAGCGATTGAGCAGCGAGACAAAGGACTTCTTCGTGGACCTGGTCTTCTACAACTACCTGTTGAAATGTTTTGTGTTGTTCGACCTCAAGACCGGGGGATTGACCCATCAGGACGTGGGACAGATGGACATGTACGTGCGCATGTACGATGACCAGCGGAAGTCAGCGGATGACAATCCCACCGTAGGCATTGTCTTGTGTGCCCAAAAGGACGCCTCGGTGGTGCGCTATTCGGTCATGAACGAGAACAAGCGACCCTTCGCCAGCAAGTATCGCCTGGTTTTGCCTTCGGAAGCCGAATTGCGCGCGGAACTGGACCGGGAGCAAAGGTTGCTGGTTGATGCGGCCGACCGGGTACCGTTAAAAAGAAAGGCCCGGAAAAAGTGAAGCTGCATTTCGAACCCGATCTGGAGCACCAGCAAGCCGCCATCGCCGCCGTAGCCGATTTGTTTCGGGGTCAAGAAACCTGCCGAACCGAATTCACGGTCTCCCGAAGCCGGCAAATCGATCATTTGGAAAGCACTTTGGGCGTGGGCAACCGGCTTGCATTGCTGGATGATGAACTGTTGGACAACCTTTCGGGGATTCAACTACGCAATGGTTTACAGCCCGCCACCGGTTTGATTTCCGGCGATTTCACGGTTGAAATGGAAACGGGTACCGGTAAGACCTATGTCTACTTGCGCACGATTTTCGAATTGAACCGTGCCTACGGGTTCACGAAATTCGTCATCGTAGTTCCTTCTGTGGCCATCAAGGAAGGCGTTTACCATACCCTGAAAAACACCAAGGAGCATTTCGGAGCATTGTATGCCAATACTCCTTTCGAGTTCTTCCTCTATGACTCCTCCAAACTTGGCCAGGTCAGGGGGTTCGCCACCAGTCCGCAAATCCAAATCATGGTGATGACGGTCGGCGCAATTAATAAAAAGGATGTGAACAACCTCTACAAGGTGAGTGAAAAGACCAACGACGAAAAGCCGATCGATCTGATCAAAGCCACGCGCCCCATTGTAATCGTGGATGAGCCCCAAAGCGTGGACGGCGGACTGGACGGCCGGGGAAAAAGCGCCCTGGACGCTATGAACCCCTTGTGTACGCTTCGCTATTCCGCCACCCATATCGATAAGCACCACATGGTCTATCGGCTCAATGCCGTGGATGCCTATGAGCGTAAACTGGTGAAGCAAATCGAGGTTGCCTCTCTGGAGGTCGAGGGTGGCCACAATCGGGCCTATATCAGGCTGATTACTATCAGCAACAAGCGCGGAGTGATTTCGGGCAAGGTGGAATTGGACGTGCAGCAGGGTGCATCCGTGACTCGCGTGGAAAAAACGGTCATGGACGGCGACGACTTGGAATTGATCACCAACCGGGCAATCTACGCCAATCACCGAATTGGGGAAATCCGGGTTGGCAAGGACATGGAGCTTAGGTTTCCCGGTGGAGAGCGCTGGCTGCAACCGGGCGAAGCGGTGGGGGATGTCGATGCTGATGCGCTCAAGCGCCAGATGATCCGCCGGACCATCAAGGAACACCTGGACAAGGAAAAGCGTTTACGGCCCCAGGGTATAAAGGTGCTGAGCCTGTTTTTCATTGATGCCGTGGACCATTACAGGACCGTGACAGCCGATGGACACAAGGGAAAAGGCAAATACGCAGCGATGTTCGAAGAGGAATACAAGCGCCTCGCCCGCCATCCGGATTATCTGACCCTATTCGGGGAAGTGGATCTGGACGCGACGGCGGCCGAAGTCCATGAGGGATACTTTTCCATCGATAAAAAAGGCGATTGGACCGACACGTCGGAAACCAACCAGAGCAGCCGCGACAACGCTGAGCGGGCCTACAACCTGATTATGCGGGATAAGGAAAAACTGCTCAGTTTCGATACCAAGCTCAAATTCATCTTCTCCCATTCCGCATTGAAGGAGGGCTGGG
>JAYSRH010000362.1:0-3166 GCA_043721115.1 Fibrobacteria bacterium
CGCCAGGTTGTCATCGTGGATGAGTTCACGGGTCGCCTTATGGAAGGTCGACGGTATTCGGAAGGGCTGCACCAGGCCATCGAAGCCAAGGAAAACGTCCCCATCATGCGGGAAAACCAAACTCTGGCTACCATCACCTTCCAGAATCTTTTCCGACTCTATAAGAAACTCGGCGGCATGACCGGTACGGCTGAAACCGAAGCTACCGAATTCTACACCATTTACAAACTTAAGGTTGTCATCATACCCACCAACCGCAACATGGTTCGAAAGGATGAGGATGACCTTATTTACAAAACGCGTCGGGAAAAAACCGAAGCGATTGCCAAGGATATTCGAGAAAGGCATGAAAAGGGTCAACCAGTTCTAGTGGGCACCGTTTCCATTGAAAAGTCGGAAGAGCTCAGCCTGATATTGCAAAAGGCAGGTGTCCCTCATGAGGTGCTGAATGCCAAGCATCACCAACGCGAGGCAGGGATTATTCAGGATGCGGGAACCAAGGGTAAGGTGACAATCGCCACCAATATGGCTGGTCGGGGTACCGATATTCAATTGGGCGAAGGGGTCACCAATGTCGGTGGCCTTTATGTGCTTGGAACCGAGCGCCATGAAAGCCGGCGTATTGACAATCAGTTGCGCGGTCGGTCCGGCCGACAAGGCGATCCCGGTGAATCGCGTTTCTATCTATCGCTGGAAGACGATTTGATGCGTATCTTCGGTTCCGACCGAATCTCCAGAATCATGGACCGGCTGGGTGTCGAGGAAGGGGAGGTCATCTCCCATCCCTTGGTAAACCGCGCCATTGCCACCGCACAAAAACGGGTGGAAGGCCAGAACTTCGAAATCCGTAAGCATCTACTCGAATACGACGATGTGATGAACAAGCAGCGCACGGTCATTTACGGACTCAGGCGCAGAATTCTAAACGGAGAAGAGATCAAGGATGAAATCGAAAGCCGCATCGATGAGGCTGTCGATCAGGTCGTATCCCAATATGCCTTGGGTGGAAATTATCCCGAGAACTGGGAATTGGACAAAATGTACGGGGAGCTCAAGCGGGCCTTTGACATTGAGTATGCCATTGCCGGTGATGTCCTTCATTACCAAACCGCCGATGACACGGTAGACCAAGTGATTGCATTGGCCAAGCAGAAATACGCGCAAATCGAAAGTTCCGTCGGCTCGGAAACATTGCGGGAAATCGAACGTCAGGTACTGCTTGGAGTTATCGACCATCTCTGGCGTGAACACTTGCATGCTATGGATCACTTGCGGGATGCTACACGGTTTCGCGGATATGCGCAAAAGGATCCGCTTCAGGAATACAAGAAGGAAGGCTTTGCGATGTTCGCTACCACCTTGGAGCGAATCGCCATGGACGTCACGCAGAGAATTCTGCACATCGATCCGGATTTTTTGCGGCGCCAACAGGAAGCGATGATTCAAGCCCGTGAACAGGAAATGGCCCGGATGCGGCAGATGCAATTCAGCAAGCCTGTGGAACCAACGGGGGCTCCTGGCGCACCTCAAGTTGAAAAAGAAAAAGAGGAAGAGGAAGAGGAAGACGTTTCCATTCCTATGCAAAATCCGGCTACGCGCCCGCGCCAGCAGAATGGGATGCAGCCGGCTCGCCTCCCCGCCCCTCCAGTCGTTGCATTCAAGAACGTGGGACGCAATGATCCTTGTCCGTGTGGAAGCGGAGCCAAGTACAAAAAGTGTCATGGAATGGGTGCCTAAGCAATGAAGCAGGGGCAACCCGGTTTTTTTTCGTTGGAAGGTGTGGATGGCAGCGGTAAAACGACGCAAATATCCTTACTCATGACCCATTTCAAATCCACCGGGAAGTCGGCCATTTCCGTCCGAGAACCCGGGGGCACTCCCGTTTCGGATCAAATCCGCAGTCTGCTTCTATCGCCCGATAACCGCATAGCTCCCGTAGCGGAACTGCTCCTTTATTCTGCGGCTAGGGCCCAGCTGGTTTCTGAAGTTATCACTCCGGCTTTAAGTGCCGGGAAGCTCGTCATCGCTGATCGATTTGGCTGGTCTACCTTGGCCTATCAAGGCTATGGACGTGGGCTGGATATGAGTCAGATAAAGCAGCTATTGGAAGTGGCCTGTGGCCCGATATGGCCGGTACATAGCTTCCTCCTCGATATACCCGTGACAATGATGCGATCTCGTTTAGAGGCTGGAGGCCGGCCGGCGGATCGAATGGAAAACGAGAATGCCGTATTTTTTGGCAGAGTATGCGAGGGATACCGAGCCCTTGCAGCCGAAAATAAGGACCGATTTACAGTGTTGGATGGAACCTTGCCGGCTGATGTCTTGCACCAGACCATACTTCGAAATTTGTACATTTAAGCGGATCCACTTGCCCTTTTTCGGCGAGCTTCCGACAACGGGTCGTAATTATCCGTTCGAGGTAGTAAGATCGATATCGGACTCAATGAAAACCTGCCGAAATAGGGACATACGATGAAGAAGAGCAAATTCTATTACGCCACAGTAGGTATTCTGATTGGCGGATTCGCTTTCATCAGCAACCGGGTTCAAGCGGGCGGAGAGAAATTTTATTCCGACCTCATTCGACTCGATAAAGTCGTGACCAAGATCAATGAAAACTATGTGGAAGATGTCAGTTCAGAGGAATTGGTAGATGCAGCTATTGGTGGCATTCGATCCATTCTTGATCCGCACACCGCTTACTTTACGCCTAAGGACTACGAAGACCTCAAGGTAAATACGGAGGGTGAATTCGGCGGATTGGGTATCCAAATCGGAATTCGCGATCAAATCCTCACCGTGGTCTCGCCTTTGGCCGGCACGCCCGCGCATCGCATGGGCCTGCAAGCCGGGGACAAGATCATTCGAATCGATACTCTAAGCACACAGGGAATCAGCATAGACGACGCCGTGGAAAAGTTGCGCGGAAAACCAGGCACTACGGTTAAAATCCAAATTCTGCGCGAGGGGATGTCGACACCAATGGAATTCGCCATCGTTCGAGAGGTCATTAAGATTGAAAGCGTACCCTATGCCGCCATGATCAATGATTCCGTCGGTTATGTGAAAATCACCCAATTTGCTAAGCGAACATCCGAGGACTTGGAAGCCAAAATTAGCGAGTTGAAGAAAAAGGACATGAAGGCTTTAATTGTAGACTTGC
>JAYSRH010000363.1:0-3159 GCA_043721115.1 Fibrobacteria bacterium
ATTTCTTTGGGTCGCATGGCGGAATTGGCGCATTCCGTGGGTGCCGAAGTTATTTTTATGACTACCCCTGGAAATGAAAAAGACTGCTCTCCATTTAAAAGCGAGGCGACCCCGGGATTAACGCCCGAATTGCAAAACAAAGTAACAGCATGGATGTCCCAGGTGCATGGTTTATCCGATAAACCAGGTCAAGCACTCATCTACTATGATTCCGCCCTTTCCCTCGATGCTAGAAACGCGTCCCTCGCCTACGCGGCTGGACAAGCAGCTTTTAGCGCTCACCTGTTTCCGGAAGCCAAACAACACTTTCGACAAGCGTTAAATGAAGATATTTGTCCTTTGCGCGCGCTTCCCGCCATGCGGGACATCGTTTTGAAAGTAGCGCAGGAACACGCCGCCCAGACAGTCGACATTACACGAATCTTGGAGGAAAAAACTGTTCGCGAATCTGGAAATGATATTCTGGGTGAACCGAACTTTGTGGATCATGTACACCTTTCCATAGAAAATTATCAACTGATAGCCCTTTCCATCCTTGATAAACTGACTGCCCTTGGTGTGGTTAAAAAAGTTCCCGACTTTGGAGATGCTGTAGTAAAAACGGTTACGGATAAAGTTTTGGCAACCATGGGCTCTCATGAACGAGGCGAGGGACTGCACAACCTGGCTAAAGTGATCAACTGGGCGGGCAAACATGAAGATGCTGCGCGCATTGCAGAAAGAGCTTTGACGGTAGACTCCGAGGGCCTGGAAGCCATCTGGAGTTCACTTTTTGTGGGCGCCGCCCGAGAGCGCAATGGTCAGGGCCAGGAAGCCCTTTTGCACTACCGCAGAGCGATTCGTTTGGACACGAATAATCTTCTCTCGCATCAATATTTGGCCGCGGCATTGCTCCGTTTGGATTCCAATCAAGCGGCTGAGATTGAATTCATGAAAATATTGCAAATCGATCCCACCGATATGGAAGCCAACGCTAAATTGGCGTCCCTTCGGAAGCATCATGGCCAATCAGAGGAGGCTCGGTCTCTCTTGGAATTAGGGAAGCGTGCTCAGTTACAAGGAAATGTGCCTGATGCAATCAACTTCTATTCCCGCGCCTTGGCCATTGATCCGCAACTGGAAGAAGCCCGATTGGGTCTCAGCCAGGCATTAGGCGGACTTGGGGTACATCCCTAACTCGAAACAGCCTGAACTGCGGGCTAAAAATATTCCCTCCTAAGAAATTATTCCTTGATTTGCTGATTCAGATTAGGGATAGTCTGATGTAAAAAAGATACGCTCAGCAAAGCCATGCCTGTGAAAGATCAAATCACCCAGCTTATCAAGGATGTGGCCAAAGAAAACCAGGTTTTCAAATTCGTTTACAATAAAGACAGAAAATTCGATACCGAAAAAGATTGGGTCTATTATTCCGGTCCTTATTGGGATAATGAAGAAGTTATTGGCATGTTTTCGGCAATCCTGACCGGTAAATGGCTTTCGGCCGGCGAGCATATCCATCGTTTTGAAGGGCAGTTCTCCCAAAAATTCAATCATGCCGATTCTCTGATGGTCAACTCAGGAAGTTCGGCAAACCTTGTCATGTTTGCAGCTTTGAAAAGTTATTTCAAATGGAATGATGGCGATGAATTGATCGTTTCACCTGTCGGATTTCCTACCACCATCGCACCTATCTATCAAAATCGCCTGGTACCCGTGTTCATCGACATTACTATGGACGATTTAAATTTTGATTTGAACTTGCTGGAAAGGAAAATCACAGCAAGAACGAAAGGTATTGTCGTTTCGCCTGTCTTAGGCAATGCGCCGGATATGGATGCAATTCTGGCCATCTGCACCAAACACGATATTAAACTTATCCTGGATAATTGTGACAGTTTAGGGAGCCGCTGGGACAATCAATTGCTTACCGATTTTAGTGTCGCGAGCTCCTGTTCCTTTTATCCTGCCCATCACATTACCACCGGAGAAGGGGGAATGGTCTCCTCCCAAAATAAAGATCTCATTAAAACGGCCCGAAAAATCGCCTGGTGGGGACGGGATTGCTACTGCGTGGGCGCAGCGAATATCTTACCCTGCGGAACCTGCGGAAACCGTTTTGACAAATGGATGGAAGGCAGCGATGCAATTATCGACCATAAATATTTCTTTACGGAAATGGGATACAACCTCAAGCCTCTGGATTTGCAAGGCGCGATTGGCTTAGCACAATTAGCCAAGTATGATGACATTCACACAAAAAGAAGAAACAGTAAAAAATCCTTGGACGCGCTTTTTGAAAAATTTGTACCGGGCATTCGAACTTTAAAAGAGCATGAAAAGGCGCATACATCCTGGTTTGGCACCCCATTTATTTGTGCCAATAAAAATTTGAAAGGCGCTTTGGTGCAATTTTTGGAAGCCAACCGAATTCAAACCAGAAATTATTTTGCCGGAAATATCCTGCAACACCCCGCGTACTCCTTTTTGGATGATTATAAAAAATATCCGAATGCCAATCGTGTGATTGAAGAAGTTTTCTTCATCGGCGCTGCCCCGCATTATTCCGACGATACCTTCGCATATATCGAATCCGTCCTGCAAAAGTGGGCCGATAAATAACCATGAAGGCTTCCGCCTTTATCGCCGCCTTTTTAAAAGCCCAAGGGATCACCCACGTATTTGAGCTGTCCGGTGGAATGATTACGCATATTCTCGATTCCATCGCCGAAATCAAAGGAATTGAAATTATCACCATGCACCACGAACAGGGTGCCGCTTTTGCAGCCGATGGCTATGGAAGAATTTCAAATAAACCTGGTATAGCCTTGGCCACAAGTGGCCCCGGAGCCACGAATTTACTGACCGGAATTGGCAGTTGCTATTTCGATTCTTCACCGGGCTTGTTTATAACCGGCCAGGTGAATCCTAACGAACAACGCGGCCAAAAAGACATCCGCCAACTTGGGTTTCAGGAAACGGATATCGTGGCCATGGCCACTCCCATTGTAAAAAAGGCCTACCGCATCACCTCCGTCGACCAATTGCCGACAGTTATGGCGGAAGCCTACACCTTGGCTATAAGCGACCGTCCTGGACCGGTGCTTATCGACATTCCCATGGATATGCAAAGAGCAGAAATGGATCCCGGTGAAATTTTTGTCCTTCACCGCCTTAAAA
>JAYSRH010000364.1:0-3150 GCA_043721115.1 Fibrobacteria bacterium
AAGTTGGACGCCACTTCCACACCACGCGAGTACTTGCTTACTTTAATCGACGTAACCGAATTGCGAAATCTAGATCGGATAAAATCCGAATTTGTTGCCAATGCTTCTCATGAATTGAAGACGCCACTTTCTTCCATCAAGGGTTATGCGGAAACCTTATTGGACGGCGCCCTGGAGGACGCCAAGGTTCGCGAACTTTTCGTCAAAAAAATCCACAATAATGCGTTAAGATTGGAACTGTTGATCCTGGACCTTTTGAGTTTATCCCAGTTAGAAGCCCATCCTGAGCTTAAAGAAACCGAGCCGCTGTCCTTACGGGTCTATGTGAATGCGGCAGCTAACCTGCACAGACAAGAACTGGACAGCTCCGGAATCCGTCTGGAAAACCAAATTCCAGATTCTGTTATGGTGGTCGTAGAGCCCCGCGATCTCGAGCACATTCTCAATAATCTGGTTGGAAATGCCATTAGGTACAATAAGCCGGGAGGCAAGGTAAAGGTGTGGGTGGAAGGCGGGGACACCTTGCGACTTTTCGTAAAAGACACCGGAATTGGAATTCCAGAAGACATGTTACCACGGATATTCGAACGTTTCTATCGGGCGGCAAAGTCGAGAGCATCCAAGGAAGGCACGGGTCTCGGCCTGGCAATAGTCAAACATGCAGCGAACAAATACGGTATGACCGTTACTGTAGAAAGCATTCTCGGTGAAGGCAGTCGGTTTCAGGTGAACATTCCGTTAGGCCTGGTTGCAGGCGGGGACTTGGACCGCGCTTTGGATTCGAAGCAGAACACTTAGCGGTCGAAATCACTAGGAGCCCAATAGTCGCAATCCCATTCCAATCAGGTAGGCGACTAATGCAGTAGCCGGTATGGTTAAAACCCAGGCAACAGCCATTTGACCGGCGATTTCCCAGCGCACAGCCGAAAGACGTTTGGACGAACCCACTCCCATAATGGAACTGGAGATTACATGCGTAGTGGAAACGGGAGAGCCAAAATGGCTGGCCACTAGAATGGTGAGTGAGGCTGCGGTTTCGGCGGCAAAACCATTCACGGGTGTCAATTTGAGCATGCGCACACCCATGGTCTTGATGATGCGCCATCCACCGGCGGCTGTGCCCATGGCCATGGCCGCGGCACAAAGCAGAATAACCCATTGCGGCACGGCAAAAGTGTGAATGAATCCCATTCCAAACAAAGCCATGGTGATAATACCCATGGACTTTTGCGCGTCATTGGACCCATGCGATAAAGCCATAAAAGCCGCAGAGACAAGCTGTAAATGTTTGAACCAACGGTTCACTTTCCCAGCCGGCCGTTTGTGGAATATCCACATGATGGCAATCATGATGAGTAGCCCACCGACAAAACCCGCCAGCGGTGAAATAAGCAGGGACTTGACGATTTTCCAAATGCCCTCGCCATTCAACTTGTGGAAGCCATGGTAGGCTATTGTGGAACCAATGATGCCGCCAATCAGAGCATGCGAGGAGCTGGAAGGAATACCATAAAACCAGGTGAGCAAATTCCAAAAGATGGCAGCCAATAAGGCAGCGGCCACAATCCCATTGGTAACCAGAGCGGGATCCACAATTCCCTTGCCAATAGTCTTAGCTACAGCCGTGCTTAGGAAAGCGCCCAAAAAGTTCAAGGAGGCGGCCATTAGAATCGCCTGCTTGGGTGAAAGCACACGGGTAGATACAACGGTGGCAATGGCGTTGGCCGAATCGTGCATGCCGTTGATGTAATCGAAAATCAAGGCCAGGACGACCAAGCCCAGCAGTATGGGAATCGACTCAGCCATGCTTCAGCACAATCCCTTCGATAATGCCGGCGACATGCTCACACATATCCGTGGCGGTCTCCAAGTTGTCGTAAATATCGCGCCATTTCATGACATCCAAAGGATTTTTGTCTCCCTTGAAAAGTTCCGCCACGGCCTCGCGAGCGATGCGGTCGCCGAGGTTTTCCAGTCGATTGATCTCGATACAGTGCGGGATGATTTTTTCGTATTTAAGCAGGGAAATGACGGGCATGACCTTGTTAAGTTCAGCAACTTGCTTCACGAGCACATCCACCAAACCCTTCATGGGTGGTGTGATCTCCGTGAGGCCATAGAGGATCATTCTTTCCGTTACGGCTTCCATATAATCCATGCAATCGTCCAGGGCTACGGTCAACTGGTGGATATCTTCACGATCAATTGGGGTGATGAAGCTCTTATCCAAGGCGATCAGGATCTCATGCGTCAGTACATCCGCATCATGCTCCAGGCGCTCTAGTCGCGCCGCTCCAGATTTAATGCTTTCCTCTCCGCCCGCCATCATTTCGCTCAGTACGTTGGCAGCTGCCTCTAAAATTTTGGCGCTTTGACCGAACATCTCAAAGAATTTGACGTTTTTGGGAATCAGATTTTTAAACATTGCACTACCTCAAACTCTCCAGGAATGGACCTATAAAGCTAGAAAAAGACTGTTGTTTGGTTTTATAATCATGCGTTACACTTTGGAAAAAAAGTCATGCCCAACCTCCCCTATAAGTTTTTGTTGTTTGTGGCGGTAGGCGGCTTTTTCTATTTGCACGGCCTTCCCAAAAAGGCAACGTTCATTTCCCAGTTATTAAGTCGGACCCATGAAAAAAGTCAGGAACAACAGATCGAAACTTTGGCCGAAGAGAAAGTGCGCGGCGAAATCTGTAGCTTAGCGGATTTGTGCGAATACCGGCCTATTGCTTGGAAGGAATTCCAAGCGTCGGACACGGTAAGTGCCTCCATTGTTCACGAATTCTACAAGGATGGAAAAAAGTGCGCGATTTTGTTTCGCATGCGCTACGGCGCAATCACTGAAATCATCGACCTAAACTAGGTGGGGGCTGGAGCATTCTGGGCTGCCAGCACTTTTGGATCGATTTGAATATGCAACTCCCGAAGCTGTTTCAATCCTACCTCACCGGGTGCATTCATCATCAAGTCCTGGGCTTTTTGATTCATGGGAAAAGCGATGATTTCGCGGATATTGCTCTCATCTGCCAATAGCATAACCATTCTGTCCACACCCGGAGCGATGCCTCCGTGCGGTGGGGCTCCCAATTTGAAGGCGTTGATCATGCCACCAAATTTCTTATCCACCACTTCCGGACCGTACCCGGC